>JBEKGU010000048.1:0-4056 GCA_050012635.1 Candidatus Microgenomates bacterium
GATGCCGTCATTAAAACGATTAGAGAAAGCCCAACTCAGGAACAAGCCAAAATTAATCTAATTAATAAATTTAGTCTTAGTGACTTGCAGGCTACGGCAATTCTGGATTTGCAGTTAAGGCGTTTAGCTGCTCTTGAGAGGGAAAAAATAGAAAAAGAGTATGCAGAAATTAAGAAACTAATTGATGTTCTCACCACAATTCTCCGTGATCCCAGTAAAGTTTTGGATATCATCGTTAAGGAAGTCACGGAATTAAAAGAAAAATTTGGTGATGCCCGAAGAACCAAAATCTATAAAACCGCTATCGGAGAATTTAGTGAACAGGATTTGGTTCCTAAAGAAGAAACTCTTATCACCGTAACCAGAACCGGATATATAAAAAGGTTACCAATTGCCACTTACCGGGCCCAAAGAAGGGGAGGCAAGGGAGTGCTCGGTATGACAACTAAAGACGAAGATGAAATCAGCCATCTTGTCTCTGCCACTACTCATGATACGCTTCTCTTTTTTACTAATAAAGGCCGTGTTTTCGGCTCAAAAGCTTGGGAAATTCCGGAGGCGTCCAGACAGGCTAAAGGACAAGCATTGGTCAATATTCTAAACCTTGAACAAGAAGAAGAAATTCTTTCAGTTTTGCCGCTCTCCGATGACAATAAAATAAAAAATCTGATACTCGGTACAGCTAAAGGTATAGTTAAAAAAACCAGTATTAAGGAATTTGACAACTTGCGCGCATCGGGACTGATTGCCATCAAACTCCAAACAGGAGATAGTTTGGTTTCCGTTCATCCCACCTCCGGGGAAGATCATATCTTGATATTAACCCTAAAAGGCAAATCTATCCGTTTCCCGGAACTAAATGTCCGACCCATGGGCAGAGCCACTACGGGAGTTTCCGGCATTAAACTGGAAACGGGGGACACCGTTATCGGCATGGAGGTTTTTCCAGCTAAGGAAGAAATAAATAAAGACAAAAGAAAGAAAATTTTCCGGGATATTTTGACTATTTCCCAACATGGCCTAGGCAAAAGAACTCCGATTCATCTTTTCCCGGTGCAAAAAAGAAGCGGCAAGGGAGTCAAGGCGGTCTCCTTGAGCTCTAAAACCGGTGATTTGGCAGCCGCGGTAATGGTGACCCAGGAGATTGATCAGATTGTAATTACCTCAAGGGGCGGACAAGTAATTAAATTACCAATTAAAAATATTCCGGAACTGGGGAGAGCCACTCAAGGAGTCATCCTCATGCGCTTTACCAATAAAGCTGATATTGTCGCTGCCTGCGCCTGCTTGCTTAAAGATGGAGTAGAAGATGAGGAAGATACTATATAGTATAATGAATTATGAATAAGGCAATTCCGGCAATAGCATTTTTCTTTGTCGCTTTATTTATCTACTCCAAATTTGGACCAAATCTGCCAATCTCCCTTCTTACACAGCAAAAAGGGGAACCGCTGGTCGTCAGTGAACAGGGAAAAGCCAGCGGGGCGCCCGATATGGCAACTATCTCAGCCGGTATTGAAGATAACGGCGCAAGCCTGACAATGGTTGAAAATTCCGTTAATTTAAAAGCTAAAACTCTGGCTGAAGCGGTCAAAAAAATGGGGGTAAACAGCGAAGATATTCAAACTTCAGACTATAATGTTTATCCCAACTATGATTACAATATTACCCCCAACAAAATCACCGGTTACCGAGTTTCGACCACCTACCAAATTAAAATCAGAGATTTAAGTAAAATTAATGATATTGTTGGAGCTTTGGCGCCGGCGGGAGCCAACCAAGTCGGAGATATCACGTTCACTTTCGGCGACGCCACTCAGGCCAAATTAATGGACCAGGCCCGGAAGGAGGCGGTCGACAAAGCCAAACAAAAAGCCGAAAGTTTGGCCAAAGCTGCCGGAATTACCTTAGGCAAAATTATTAATATTTCAGAATCAAACGAAAATAATGTCATACCGCAGCCACTTTATGCCACCGGCAGTGTTAGCGACAAAACTATTACCCCACCCACTATCCAAACCGGCACCAGCGAAGTTGCCACCACCGTTACCATCTCCTGGGAAATCAGATAAAAAATTGTTTAAAATCCTCAAAGTAGGGATATTGGTGATCGTTCCTTGGTTTTTCAATAACTTTTATTTTAGGATTAGCTCGATGCATAAAGGACTTAACTTCCTTATGCGAGGCAAATGGGTCTGCAATATTCTGAAAACAGATTATTCTCTCCGCAGGAAATCCGTTCAAGATTTTTCTGGCAAGTTGTAAATAAGTAGTGCTTACTGTGGGAATGCCGCAGAAAATAATTTTATTAATCTGTTTTTCAATCAGGGGTAGGACAGCCAGGGTTACTCTGGTCCCAACTGACTTGGCAATAATATTAACTTTATCGGTTCCTACTAACTTTATAATTTTTGCCTTCTCCTGTTTTAACTTTAATCCACCACCCGATTTCCAGTGTTCCCACTCCACAACTTCAACTTTAGGTCCCAAGTGTTTCTTAACCTCATAAGCCCAGTCTTTATTGTGTAGAGAAAATCCGGGAAGGACAATAGTTTTTAACATCCTAAATAAGTCTTAATGACCTTTGCCATGGAAAACAGAGTGAATATCTTTTAATTGTTTATTAGTCACATGGGTATAAATTTGGGTGGTGGAAATATTTTTATGGCCCAGCATTTCCTGGACACTTCTTAAATCCGCTCCGGCCATTAGTAAATCAGTGGCAAAAGAATGTCTTAAAACGTGGGGGGTGACCTCTATGGGAAGTTTTATTTTATGAGCATATTTATGAATCAATCTCTGCACAGAACGGCATGTTAACCGCATTTTCTCATCAGGGGTAGCCACGTCCATTTTACCTTTATGGCGGATAAATAGCGGCTTATAATGATCTAATCTTTCGGCCAAATATTTCTTTAACCAATCAGCTGCCCGGGTAGATAGAAACACTACTCTGGCCCTGCCACCTTTCCCAATAATACCAAATTCTCTTCTGTCCAAATCAATTTTGTCTCGATCCAATTTGGTTAATTCCGAAACCCGGAGTCCCGTTGAAAATAAAACCTCTAAAATGGCCTTATCTCTTTTCCCTTGAATTGTGGATAGGGAAGGGGAGTTAAGAAGCCGATCAACCTGGTCCCCACTTAAAAATTTTACCTGCCTATCTTCTAATTTGGGTAAATCAATTTTCTCGGGAGACATAACTTCATAGTCATTTTTTATCAGATATTTCAGGAAAGATCTTAAAGCAATAACGTGATATCCCTGAGTTCTTCGGGCCATAGTATCGGTCTTTTCGCCTTTAAGTGAGGTTAAAAATACCCGGTACTGGCGGACGACGTCCTGGTTAATATCCGCCAAATCCTGCCTGATGCCATTCCTTTGCATCCAAGCCATAAAGCGGGCCAGGTAGTGACGGTAGTTGCGAATAGTAAGAAGGGAGGATCCCTTCTCAACCTGAAGATATTCCAAAAACTGGGCAGACTTTTTGGCAATTTCGCTATTGTTAACCTCGGCAGGGGGGTTAGACATGTACTTAAAATCAGTCTACACCGAGGAAATGTGGAATGTCAATAAGATTGTGCGACCAAGTCAATCCGGAACTTCAATATCGACCATCGCAAAAAATGCAGCTAATACTTTAGGTAATCCTATATCTGGTATCCTAATTATTCTGTTGTGAGTTGGATAATAATCTTTATTCCAAACTTGTGGAATCAGAACTACAGTTGCTGAGGTATTTGCGGCTATTTTTTCAGCATCACCGGGGTAATCTTCTAAATGATATTTAGCCCCCAGATTTTTAATGGTTTGAACTTTAAACCAGGGGTTAATTTCTTTACCAGTGTCCATGTAGATATCTTTTTCATCTACCCAAGGCATCCATTCTTTATACCAAGCAAGTGTAAAATCTCTCGTATAATTTGGCCTAGCTGAAACCCGCGGTATATTTACACCTTTGTTTCTAAGAAATTTATGCAATAGCAAACTTCCTGATTCTGGTAAAGCATTTGTCATAACCTCCTGACCATTGAATAGTCCGATTATATACGCTTT
>JBEKGU010000049.1:0-4035 GCA_050012635.1 Candidatus Microgenomates bacterium
TATTTACCTGTTTGGCATAAATCCTAGTCCGATCCCGTGTATGCAAACCGGTTATTATTATACCGTTATCACCTCCATCAAGTATAGCCAAAGAAAAACTATGATCGCCACCAATTTCGTTGAAGGTATTAAATCTAATCAGTCCCACCTTCTGGACATGCCCCATTCCCTCATTAATAATTTGATTAATTGCCTTTTTTGTTTTTTCAATCTCCACTGTATTATTATTTCCTTTTTCAATCAATTTATCCAAGAGTTTTTTTATATCATCAGTTTTAGCTACCCTAGTTAAATGCCGGAAAAAAGAAAACAGCCAAATTAAAATTATAGTTATAATTAATAGCCAAACCCCCACAATACCCAAGGCAATATTTTGCTCAAACACCATAGGAATATGTTATATAATAGCGTAAGTTATGTCAAAAAGAAGAACCAGAAAAGATAAAGAGAAAGCCATTCACACCTACGTATATAGGCCTATTGTCAATGGGCAATCTGTTTCCGGAGCCGAGAGCCCAACAAGTAAAAACATCTCAACTGAAAATGCCATAAATTTGGCCCAAGATGACTCTTTAGCCTCAATCAAACCCAACCTCATGCGGAGCCTCATCACCATCAGCTTCGTTTTAGCTTTGGAACTGGTGATATACTTCGTTTTTAGATAGGGGAAGGGGGTGAATAACAATGATGTACTGTGTAAAATGTCGTGCCAAGAGAGAAGGCAAGGATGCTCAAGAAGTAACCATGAAGAATGGTAAAAAAGCAACCAAAGCCGTTTGTGAAGTTTGCGGAACGACAATGTTCAAGATTGGAGGGAAATAACTCTAATTTTTCAGTCAAACAAAAGGGATAGTCCCCGACAAGCGGGGTCCCTTTTGTTTTCAGGTAACAATCGTCACCGGACCGTCTAAAACCGCTTCAATATCCATATAATCTCCAAAACTCCCGGTAGCCACTTTAACTCCCAAACTCTTTAATTTCTCAACAAAGTGTTCGTAGATTTTCCCGGCTGTTTCTGCATCAGCGGCGTCAATAAAAGAAGGTCTATTACCGCCAGTGGTGTCAGCATATAGAGTAAATTGGGAAACAACCAGGATTTCTCCCTCTACATCCTTGATTGACAAATTCATCTTTTTCTCATCATCACTCATGATCCTTAATTTAACTAACTTTTCGGCCAGAAGATTAGCCGAACTTTGATTATCCCCTTTTTTAACACCCAGCAAAACCAGAAGACCTTTGTTAATTTCTCCTGCTACCTCTAAAGTCTCATGCTTAATAACCCTGGCATGAGAAACTCTTTGAATAACAAGTTTCATATTAGAGAACTTTTTTATAGCCCTCAAAACTGGCAGCCGCGTTTGGATTTGCTCCTCTCAATAATTCAATAACTTTAATTTTAATATCCGTTGACGCTACCACGCCATTAGTTGCAACCTGCGGCAACCAGGTCTCAACTCCGGTGGCCACTTTTTCTGCTTCATCAATACTGGCACCTGACTTCATACAACCGCTTAAGATTTTATTTTTATCAAAATCCTCCTCCACCCCATCATTTTTTCTGACTTTATACATCTTTTCTCACCCCCCTTGCCTCTTTCTGATATAATACATCTGCTCTGGAGGAAGGGCAATTACCCTTCGTCGCGTAAAGCTATGAAGGGTGGAAAGTCCAGGCAGCTAAAGGTAGGGTGTCCCGCGTAAGCGGGAGCGGGTAACCGCCAGTTAGAGCAACAGAGACGAGTCTTGGTTTGAGCCTAAAACTTGAACCGAGGGTGAAACGAGGCAATCCTCCCCGCTGCAACCTCCGAATGGGACGTTATCAGGTAACCTTTCCGAGTCCCAAAGATTGAGGGCATTAGACAGATTATTGCCGAGAAACAGAACCTGGCTTACTAGCCTCCAGAGCAAAACTATTTTGCAGGCAAGTAATTTTTGAGGACAATCTGAACAGTTAAAACAACCGGGACCGAGATTAAAGCCCCCACCACTCCCAGAAGTCTAAACCCAATTGTCAAAGCAATCAAAGTGGCAATCGGGGGAACACCTACTGATTTTTCCATTATTTTTGGAACAAAAACATAGTTTTCTGTTTGGTGCACTAAAATTGCCAAAGCAACAACGGCCAAACCCATAATCGGAGAGATCGAGAGGCCAATAATAATCGCCGGCACCGCAGATATGATTGGTCCGAAATAAGGAACAATTTCTAAGAGCCCCGCCAAAATTGCCAGAGGTAAGGCAAAGGGAATTCCCAAAAGAATCAATCCCAAAAAATAGGCTACACCGACTGTAAGCATTAAAGCTAATTCTCCTCTAGCCCAACCACCCAAGCGATTCTCCAAACTGTCGATAAGTTTTCCTATGACCTCTCTTTTTTCCTGCCCGAATAAGAACACCAGCTGGTCATCAAGTTTATTTCTGGCTATTAGAAAGTAAAAAGTCAGCATTAAAACACTTAAAACCGAAAAGATATTAGAAAAAACCGAAACCCCTATCTTTACTATTTGACCCGGAAGACTTCCAACTTGGGTTATAAATTGACTAGTAATCTGGTCGCTTAAAAACTTATTTATTCCCAAATGATTTAAATAAGTTGGCAAATTGGTCACAAAACTGGTCGTCTGTTCCACTAGCGGAGGAATAACGCCGGCAATTGCCAAAACAAAAAGACCAACTATGACTATATAGCAAACCAATATCGACAAGCCCCTGGGAATTTTATATTTGGCTAACCTGTTAACTAACGGATCCAAAATGGCCATTAAAAGTAAGGAAACAAACAAAGTTAAAATAATGTCCCTGATTAGGTACAAAAGCCACAAAGCCAGCAAAAACAGGACCGTAAAAATAATGGTTTTGTGGGAAACTTCGATTTTTCTATACATAGGCTAGTCCTTAGAGTACCACCTTTTAACCATACTTTCCACCTTTTCTTCATATCCGGATAGCGAAACGTCAAACCAATTAATCCGCTTATCATTTTTAAACCAGGTAAGCTGCCGCCGCATATATTTAACCTCTTCTTTTTTCCAAGCGGTAATTGCCTCTTCCCGGCTGGCTTTACCTGCAAAATAATCCCGCCACTGCCTATAACCCAAGGCGGACATAGCCTGGGCTTCCCAAGACACCCCCCGATCAATCAAATTTTTAATCTCTTCCTCAACTCCCGCTTCAAGTCTTTGCCGGACCCTTCGTTCTATCAGGCTATTTAAGTATATCGGAGGGGCAGTTAAACCGATAAATAGGACCCGGCCTGCGGGAAGACCTAAACCTTGGCCATAATTTTCTTTATCCTGGTTATCAATTTTCCAAGTAGCTATTTCAATAGCCCTTACCAACCGCCGAGGATTTCGTTTGTCAGAATAATTCATAGAGGCAGCCTTGAGGGGGTCCATCTGGGCTAAACTCTCAAATAATTCTTCCGGTTTCTTTCCTTCCAAAACCTTGCGCAAATCATCATTTTTGGGAACGTCTACCGTATTAATTCCATCAACTACCGCCTTAATATACAAACCCGTTCCTCCGGTTAATATGGGGAGAATTCCGCTGCTAAAAAAGTGTCGAATAATATTTAAGGCGTAATTGCGATATTGGGCTACACTAAATTCCTTGTCCGGATCCACCAGATCATAACCCCAGATTTTGGCGGCCAAACGTAAATCTTTTCCGGTTCCTATATCCATCTCCTTATAAACTTGACGGGAATCGGCTGATATTATTTCACCTCCAAAAACTCCGGCCATTTGAACTGCTAGCCGGCTTTTGCCGGTAGCTGTCGGGCCGCAAATTACCAATAATTTGTTAAACCTAGGTACTGGCATATGATTAAAATCCTGAGCCAAGAACTGAGGGGCTTCACCCGAATTAAATCAAAATTATCGAGGAGGACTAATTTCCGAAGGCAGTAAACCTCGCGAAGTATAAATAAGGCCACCAAAATAAACAACACCTGAAATAAAGCAGCCTCGACTAAATAAAAAAGGAGAGCTAACTGAATAATTTTTCCTAAAATGAAGACCGGGCTAACTTTTC
>JBEKGU010000050.1:0-3989 GCA_050012635.1 Candidatus Microgenomates bacterium
AAGTATTGAATTGGGAGGACGAAAATTAACCCTCACATCAAGAACACTAGCCGAACAAGCATCAGCTGCGGTATTGGCCCAATATGGGGAAACCGTAGTATTAGCTACTGTGGTTGCGGCTCCCCTTAAAGTTGATTTAGGTTATTTCCCGCTGACAGTTGATTATCAGGAGAGGCTATATGCAGGTGGCAGAATAAAAGGCAGCCGTTGGGTGAAAAAAGAAGGCCGACCGACTGATGATGAAATTCTTTCCGCGAGATTAATTGATCGTTCCATTAGACCTCTTTTCCCGGCTTCTTACAAAAAAGAAGTTCAAGTCATTGTGACCGTGATGTCGGTGGATATGGAGAATGATCCGTCAATTCTTTCCGCGATCGCCGTTTCTGCTGCCTTAACCGCTTCATCTTTACCTTGGCAGGGACCGGTATCGGTTTTAAAAGTTGGCCGCAAAGATGGAGCTTATGTAATTAATCCCACAGTTAATGATTTAGTGGTTTCTGATATGGACCTGGTAGTCTCAAACACCAAAAATGCGATGTTGATGCTTGAAGCCGGAGCTAAAGAGGTTAGTGAAGAAGATATTTTGGGTGGTATTGAATTTGCCCAGAAAGAATCAGCCCAAGTTTTGGAATTAATCGAGGACTTTGCTAAAGAAGTGGGCAATAAGAAAGAAGCGGTTCCTGCTGAACTTGTTACTGCCAAATTAGTAACTGCAGTCAAAAAATTAGTGGATGAGAAATTAGAAAAGTTGGTCAAGGGTATGGCTCTTCATGAAGGGACTCAAGATGAGTATGAAGAAATAAAGAAGGCCATTATTAAAGAACTATCTGAAGAGTCCTCTGAAGCAGTAATTGCCACTTTAGATCAATTAATTAGAGAAAAAGCCAGAGAAATTATTCTTTCGGGGACAAGGCTTGATGGCCGCAAGTATGATGAAATTAGAAAATTAACTTGTCAGGTGGGAGTTTTACCCCGGACCCACGGCAGTGCTATTTTCCAAAGAGGTCAGACCCAGGTGCTCTCAATTGCCACTTTGGGGGCGCCCTCAATGGAGATGATTATCGAATCAGCTGAAGGAGAGGAAACCAAACGCTATATGCACCAGTATTCTATGCCTCCTTACGCTACCGGTGAAACCGGCAGAGTAGGAAATCCCTCGAGAAGGGAAATTGGCCATGGGGCGCTAGCCGAGAGGGCAATAATGCCTGTTCTTCCCAAATCGGATATTTTTCCTTATACCATCAGAGTGGTTTCTGAAGTTATGAGCTCCAATGGCTCTACTTCCATGGCTTCAACCTGCGGATCAACCTTATCATTAATGGATGCCGGTGTACCTTTGACTGCGCCCGTTTCCGGAATTGCTATGGGCCTGGTTATTGAAGATGCCAAAAAATATGCGATTCTCTCGGACATTATGGGTATTGAAGATCATTTGGGAGATATGGATTTTAAAGTTACCGGAACCTCAAAAGGAGTAACTGCCATGCAGATGGATGTTAAAAGTTTGCATCTGACTTCTGGGATATTAAGGGATGCCCTAAAACAAGCAAAGGAAGGTAGAGCTTATATTCTCAAAGCGATGCTTAGTACTCTTCCCGAATCCCGAAAAGCCGTGTCAGCTTTTGCCCCCAAGATTAAAGTGGTTAAAATCCCGGTCGAAAAAATTGGTGAGGTAATTGGCCCGGGAGGAAAAGTAATAAAGAAAATTATTGCTGAAACCGGTGCCCAGGTTGAAGTTGAAGATGACGGTTCGGTGAACATCTCCGGTATGGATGTGGCAGGAGTCGATAAAGCAGTGGCCTGGGTAGAGTCATTGGTCAAGGAAGTTAAAGCTGGAGAAATTTATGAAGGTACGGTAGTGAGAATCCAACCATTCGGGGCTTTTATTGAAGTTTTGCCGGGTAAAGACGGTATGGTCCATGTCTCCGATATGGCTGAAGGCTTTGTCAGTAATCCCGAAGATATTGTGCATATCGGTGATAAAGTCCAGGTGAGAGTTAAAGAAATTGATGAACTGGGGAGAATAAATTTGTCGATGCTCTTGGATCCCGCTAAGGATAAAGAAAAGGCGGAAAGAAGGCAATCTTCCGGTGAGGGTGGGGCCGGTGGATACAGAGGCGACCGTGGCCCCAGGAGATTTGATAGAGGAACAAGAGGCGGAGATTCCGGCAGAAGATTTGGCGGAGGACATTCATCGGGACCTCATTTTCCCGCCAGCCGCTATTTTGACCAAGGCAAGAAAGACGACTTCAACAGATAGCTTGTGTGTTCTATTTCTAGGATGTGTTACAATAGCGCAGCTGGTGGGTATATGTCTATAGAAACAAGGCCGGGACAAACGCAGGACAGGTTGGCGGATGAGTATCGCAATTCTTCAAATAAACACTTTAAAAAACAGATTGTTCCCGTTGGTGTTTTAGTACTTTTCGGTTTGGCAGATCACCTTATTCCTAAAGGGGTACCGACAACACTTGAGGAGGTAGCGATTGGTGGATATGTTTTTGAATATGCGAGACAGGCGTACTTGGGTGTGCGCGATCTAAGGCGTGCAGAGAGAGTAAAAAAGTCAGGTGGACCTGTGGATAATACTTCTGGCAAAAATAAGTAAATTGCAGCAAGAAAAACTTCGACCGTTAAGCTAGTTGCCCGGAAAATATGAGGCTACAAGGCCACCCCTTTTGAAGCTACTTTCCACGGGGGCTGACAAGGTCAGACCTTGTCAATTTGATTTTGATTTCTAGGGTGCTATTATTTGAACTATATTATGAGTGGTGCAGATAGTGAAAGATTAGCGTTTATTGCAGACAAGGATGCGATTGAAGCCCAAATCGGAAGGGCATGTCCGAGTTATCACTCCGCATTTGCAGAGTTGGGATCATCGGATTGTGACGCCATAGGTAAAATTACTCCGATAACAGTAAAGGGTAATTGGGCGAGTTGTGTTGGATGTGTGTTTCATGAGCCATTTGCCACAACTTTTGAGCCTTCCGGTAAATAACTTCTGGTCAAGATAAGAAGATTTGTGGTAAAGTTGAATATGAAATATGTCTACTGCCCGGAGTGAGGTTGATAAACTGACTTCAATAGTTAAGGAAGCTAATCTTCCCGAAAAGCTGACGGAGAATGTGTTGGTAAGGTTGGTACAATTGGAAAAACTAACCGAGTCCTCCACCTTTTTGCCCGAATTTGACCGGATGAACCGCTATATTGAGTGGATAGTAGGTTACCCTTGGAATAAAAAGACTATAGATAATTTGAATTTGGATAATGCTAAAAGAATATTGGATAAAAACCATTTTGGCCTAATTGAAATTAAAGACCGGATTTTAGAGTATATGTCAGTTATGAAATTAAAATCAGAGAGAGGCGAAGGACAGGATATTTATCGGGCCCCGATCCTATGTTTTGTGGGATTGGCTGGAACCGGAAAAACTACTATTGCTTATTCGATTGCCGAAGCCCTGGGCCGGAAATTTGCCAGAATTCCTTTTGGCGGTATGGGCGATCCTCTGGATTTGCGGGGTCAATCTAAAATGCACCCGGAGGCTGAACCGGGGAAGATTATTAAAGCCATGCGCTCGACACAAAGTAATAATCCGGTTATTCTCTTGGATGAAATTGACCGGGTAACCGATCAGGGCCGGGCTTCTATTATGGGAGTTTTAGTCGAGTTATTGGACCCCGGACAAAATCATGATTTTGTGGACCACTATATTGATTTCCCGACAGATCTCTCCAGTGTGTTGTTTATAGCCACGGCCAATAACACCACCAATATTTCAACTGCGGTTTTGGACAGACTGGAACCGATCAGTATGCCTTCTTACACTGACAATGAAAAAATTATGATTGCTTCCAATTATGTTCTGCCCAGAGCCCTTAAGGCGGCGGGTCTTCCTGAAGGATCTCTGCAAATCAGCGATAATCTTTGGCCGACGATCGTTAGACCTTTAGGTTATGATTCAGGAATCAGAACTTTGGAAAGAACT
>JBEKGU010000051.1:0-3977 GCA_050012635.1 Candidatus Microgenomates bacterium
AACTCTGATCATCGACATACCCCAATCTTATTATTTGCGGATCAGCTTCATATTTAGTCAGGAACTTACTAAATTCGGAATTTTCAGCATGATTTAAATCAACGCTGTTATCTACTGCTTGCTTACCAACCATTACTAAGGGGATGCCGGCTAATTTACAGGCCTCAGCCAGGTTATTAATATTTTTATTGTAATTAACATCACCAACGTATAAGACAAACATATTCGGCAAATTATATTTTTGCCGAACGGTGATTAGTGATTGGTAATTAGTGATTGGTTTAAAAATTTTTCCAGCAGCGAGGTAGATTACTTTCACTTTATCCGGTTGAACTGCTAAGAAACGGCAGATATCTTTTTTGGAGGTCTCTGAGATAGTTATAATTTTATCAACATAATTGATTAATAATTTTTGCAGATTATAGATTAACTTCCCCTTAACTCCTGGGGGGTACCGATCAGGATAAATTAAGGGTATTAAATCGTGAATAGTTAAAACCACCTTTGGCCTTGGCTTAATTAACGGCAGGGATAAAAAGAAGGGATTAAATTTTGTATAGTGAACCACATCAGCTCCAGTTGTCACTATTTCCACCTCTGTGGACTTTTGCAATTCCTGAATTAACTCTTTTGTATGAACTCCTATTCCCCTAAAAGAATCTCCTTCTTTTCTACCGGCAAAACGAACTCTGATTTTATTCATTTATTATTAGTCCAGTATTTAAAATAGGCTACCGGGAAATGCCAGGAAGAAAACAGCGACCATAAAAACCCGCGAAACCCATCCAGGAAACCTTTATGAACAAAAAATAGACTAATGAAAACAGAAATAGGTTTGAATAGTGAATAATGAAGTATGAATAATGCATTCTTAGGAATTCTCTTTTCCGATAATTCGGCTGCCTGTAAATCGGTGTAACGGTTAAGCCGTTGGAAATATCGTTTCAGAGTCGGGGAATCTTCATGAATTAAATCACCGGATAACCAGGATACGGCGCCATCAATTTGCATCTGTTCGTGAACTGATTTTTGAGGGAAATGAGCCCGTCCGTTTTTCACCAGTCTGATTACCCCATCCGGATAAACACCCGCATGGATCAGAGGTTTACCTAAAAACATATTCAGTCTGGGTATGAAATATCCAGACGCTTGCCTCGCGTAGTTCCGCCGGGTGGGACGAAGTGGGGTCTCACTCCTTCCCTCGACCAATCTTTGATGCCTTATAAACAACTCTTTTGGCTTTTTATGATAATTTCCGGCAAGAACTAACTTAATATCCTCTGCAAGTTCCGGACTCACTCTTTCATCAGCGTCCAGCTGCAAAATCCAATCCCCGGTTGCTTTATCCATCCCCTTTTGTTTGGTAATATGGAAAATCGGTTCGTGGTTAACTTCATAAACCTTAGCTCCTAAACCTTCAGCAATTTGTCTAGTTTTGTCAGTTGAATTCTCATCCATAATGATGATTTCATCAGCAATATTTTTTACAGACTCTAAACAGGGACTGATATTTTTTTCCTCGTTTCTTACAGCTAATACTACAGACAATTTATTCATAATTAGTTGGCTACAATATCAAAATACTCATACCCATTTGTACCATATATTTTCTTAATTATATTTGCTTCTTTGGGTATTTCATCTTTAGTCCCAATAATTAAACTGTTGGGATTATCCGGACGAACCTCATCATACTTGATAGCTTGAAAATAATATTTATCAAAATGGTCAACGGTCGAAAATCCAAATTGGTTTTTAGGGGTTAACACATGATTCCCCTGAAATTGTTGGGGAGAATATTGCATATAAAATAAGAATAATATATACGGCTGATCATAACGATTGGTAACTATAATTTTATTATATTACCCTTCTACCCCTTTAACATAATCTACTAATTCTTTTACCCCGTATTGGGAAGAAAACGGATATTCTTTGGCCATATGCACATAATACATATGCAGATATCTGGCAAATTGCCAAGATATCAAAATAAAAATTAAAAATTTAAAAGTCAAAATTAACTTCTGAGAAGAAACTCTTTTAATCCACTCTAATATCGTAACTAATCCATAGGCGCTGATAATTACTAACGGGATAACCATATTTTGAGCTCTTAAGGCATTAGGAGATTGGAAAGTCAAAGCTGCCGGAATGGGAGCTATCAGCAACCAGATAATCACAATTAACCAACTTCTTTTGTGTTCCTTAGACCTGACTATAGCAATTATCCCCACTGCTAAAAACAGCAAATCAAATATATACATCTGGCCGGTTTCGGGTACTGCATTCCGTTGAATGGCGTCTCCCGATAAAAATAAAAATTCGCCCCAGTAATGCTGTGACCAATTTTCCATAAAGGCCAAGGTATAATTAACAGCTTTGTTATGAATTAACTTAGGAATAATCCCCGTAAAATCTGTGTGCTCTCCTCTTTGCTCATTAATTCTGTTTAGGGGTCCGCTATCAGCAAATAGACCAACTCCCATTACCCTGGAGGAAACCGAACCCTTAGTTAAATCCCGCGCCAGAGGAACTAAAAGGATCAAACCAATAAAGGCTGCAATTACAAAAGTTTTGATATTCACTTTAATATCTTTCCGGTAAATGACTAAAAGACTTAAACCCAAAAGGGGTACCACTACTCTGGCCGCATGATAAGTGTACAAAGATAAAACAAAAGGCAAAATGCAAAAGGCAAAATTAAAAAATGAGGGCTTCTTAATAGCCCTGAGAAAGAATAATAACCCGGTAGCGATAAAAAATGTAGCCACATTTACTTCCCAACCACCTCGGGAAAATTGAATATGCCAGGGACTTATCGCCAGCAGTGCAGCTGCTGCAAGAGGGAAAAAGTGGTTAGTGGTTGGTGATTCGTGATCGATGAACAATTCTTCAACCAAATAATACAAAACCAACACAGTTAAGACACCACATAGAGCACCGGGGATTCGCACAGCCCAAACATTCAGACCCAGCACTTTAACAAACGGCAAAACCATATAAAAATAAAATCCCGGTTTATAGTCATTAAAAGATTGAAAGTGTATCGGCCAAGGGTTACCGTGTTCATCCAAACCGGTTTGCAACAAAGAATACGCATTGTAGCCAATTGCGGCCTCGTCAGCGTTAAGAGCAGGATAGGTATTAAGTTTATAAAATCTTAAAACAAAAGCTAATACGATAATCAAAATTAGAAATATATTCTTTTTCATTGTTATTTAACTGCTATTATTCTAAAGGCGGTATCCCGCCCGTTAAGATATTTAATTTCGGCAATTTGATTAAACAAACTCGTATCCTTCGAATCTTCAGGAGGAATCCTGATAGTATCGGCCACAAATAAAGTACCGCTCTCTCCTCTATTGACCGACCAGTCTATCGGAGCAAAGTAAATATTATCCAAATGTTCCACCTGGCCGACATCCCCGTATTTACTCTCAATTAATTTTGCCTGTTTTTGATATTTGGCCGGGTCATATTTCTGATAGAACAAAAAATAAATATACGGTTGAGCATATGACTGCTGGACCTTAATCACTTTATATTTATTTTGGATCGGGGTTACAATTTGGACAATCTGCTTGTACCCATATTCCCAGTATTGTGAGTCGTGGGCCGGTATATGAACAAAAACAGCATCCAGAAAGTAAATATAACTTATCAAGTATATAAACCCCACCAGCCAACGGACCTTGTGCAGATTAACAACAATAAACTCTAATCCAAAGGCTAAAATAATTATTAACGGGATGGCGAGATTAAGAGCCCTAACCGCCGAGATTTCATCCCGCGAAAGCACCGCCGGAAGCGGGGCCAGAATTAGCCACAGAGCGACAAATAATTTCTCTTTTACCCACTTGCCCCGAATAAAAATAATTACGCCGGCAGCCAAAAGTATCAAATCAGCCAGTGTCAGAACTCCGGAATAGGGTGCCCCATGATTCGGATTTTGCCAATCCCCTTCAAAAAATAAA
>JBEKGU010000052.1:0-3964 GCA_050012635.1 Candidatus Microgenomates bacterium
GCCGTGTGCGACTTTTATAAAACGCATTTATATTCGTTTTTATGTCATTCTGAATCCTTCGTTTGTCATTCTGAGCGTAGCGAAGAATCTCAGGGTGGGGGACGGCAACCCCACCACCAGATTCTTCGTCGTCCTTCAGAAGTAGTGGGGGAAGGACTCCTCCAGCAACTGTCTTGGAAATTAAATAGAATATACAAGTTTAGGCTCAATAGAGACTTTATTAATAATATGTGGAGTTTCGTCGGGTTCATCGGGGACAGTTGGGACAACATCTGTGAATGAACAAGGTATTAGGTGTATAAACTCCACACCACAACTTTTCGGATTTCTAAAATCTTTTAAGATCCATTCTTTTCTTTCCCAATCATCATTATCCTTTTCGGAGGTGCTGGGAAAATCTGTACCATTGACTTTAACTAACATCTTTTTGGTAAATGAGGGTCCACCAAACTTGGTTCTAGCTTCAGTAGCAAAATCATCAAAGAGTTTAATTAAGTCTTCCGGTACCGTTTCTTGCCATTGTTTAATGGCCGGGTTAATCACTTCATTTTGAAAATCAAGCCCGATGGCATCTCTTCTTAGTCTTTCTATTTTTTCAAGATCCTCGGCTTTGGCTATTGCCTCTCCCCGTTGTTCCTCCTGTTGTTTCTCAAATTCTGCAAGTCTTTGATCGAGAACTGAAAGAGGTTGAACTGTGGGTTGCTCTCGTTTTCTACTAATAACCCCTTTACCAAATAGCCTTTCAATAAGTCCGCTCATTTGGCCGTAATATAGATCTTATAATATAGCAAGTCAAGTTTAACCCACCATACTTGTGAAAAGGGAAAGTGGTTGTAAAGACTTCTTCACGCGCTATGCTAAAAATACAACAAAGTGTTGTTTTTATAATGGAAACTCATCCTGTCCCACAACAAATATCTTCTTACCAGTTTCGATTGGTGGGAGATATGACTCTCAAACAATTTTTCCAGGTAGCCGGGGGAGTTTTGGTTGGCCTGTTATTTTATTCCACCCACCTCCCCGGGATTATCAAATGGTTTTTTATTATTATTTCCGGCTTAATTGGTGTGGCTTTAGCTTTTTTGCCCTTTGAGGATCGGCCTTTAGAGAAATGGATCATTTCTTTTTTCCGGTCTGTTTATACTCCCACTATTTTTAATTGGAAACAAACTACCGCCGCTCCGGTTTTTTTCCAAAATGATGCGGCCATCCCCGCCAAACCCCTGCCGGAGCCGGTTCAAGCCAGTATCAAAGCTTCCCCATTGGAAGCCGGTGAACAAAGTTTTCTGACCCATATTTATCAGGATTTGAATGTAACTCCGGCGTCTCCACCAACCCCCATGGCTCCCATCGCTCCCGGAGTTAAGCCGTTGTTTCCGGTTGCCACCACGCCTCAAATATCACATGCGGTGCCTACCCGCGGCTTTGTTGTCCCCCAAGCAGCCCCGGTAACTATTCCCCAGTCTCCCAAGCCTCAGGTAGTAGTTGAAGAAACCAAAACCCCACCTCAGCCTATGCAGATAATTGCCACTCCCACGGGGCTTAATTTAACTACTTTTCCTAACCCCACAGCTCCACGGGTCCAATTTTCTCCTGACGCGGCTCCGCCTAACCCACCGACGGTTCCTAACACCGTATCCGGCCAAACAGTAGACATCAATGGAAAAATTATCGAGGGAGCAATTATGGAAGTCAGGGATGCAGCCGGCAGGCCCGTCCGGGCCCTGAAAACTAATAAGGTCGGACATTTTACCATTGTCACCCCGCTCATAAACGGCAAGTACGAAATCATTGCCGAGAAAGATAATTATGTTTTTGACCCGGCTTCTTTTGACGCTACAGGAGATTTGATCCCACCCATTGCGATTAGAGGGAAACAAATTGTATGAAATCACCGCTTGCCGGTTTACCAAAAATTCCCATCTTCTCCCTCAGAGATGCACCCATAACGGATACTGCCCAGGCTTTTTTACCCATTGCGGATATCACTGATGATATAGTGCTCTTTAAAGACGGCGGGGCGGCGCTGGTACTCGAGTCAACCTCGCTTAATTTCGGACTGTTGTCTGACAAAGAGCAGGAAGCAGTCATCTTTGCCTACGCCGGATTATTAAATTCACTGTCCTTTTCCATTCAGATAGTTGTCCGCTCGCAAAGAAAAGATATCTCCAATTATATAGATTACCTTGACGAAGCTGCCAAAAAAATTACTACCCCTAAGTTGAAAATTCTTATGGACAGTTATCGCAATTTTATTTTGGATTCCGTTAAAAAGAAGAATGTCTTAGGCAAAAAGTTTTATATTGTGGTTCCCTTTAGCCAATTTGAGCTGGGAGTGTCTAAATCTTTTGCCTCGGCTGCCAGAATGGGTAAGCCGTTGTTTTTCCCGGAAAACTATGTGATTAAAAAAGCTAAAATTACCCTTTACCCCCGGCGCGACCACCTAATCCGCCAGGCCGGCAGGTTTGGAATTAAATTAAGGCAACTAACAAAGAATGATCTGGTAGAGCTGTATTACAGCATCTTTAATCCCGAAATGCCCAGCCGGAAGAAAACAGAGGAAATAAAAGAATGAATGACAAAAAACCACAAGTAATTGATCCGGTAATATCAATTGGCCAAAATAAGCAGCCTGTACTTGATGTCTTGGCCCCGCCCAATGTGGAAATCGACTTTACTCATGTCAAAATTAACGATGTTTATTTTCGGACCATCTTTGTGGCCGGTTACCCCAGATTTGTTTCCCCCGGATGGCTGGAGCCGATTATTAATTTTGACGGTTCTCTAGATATTTCCTTTAGCATTTATCCGGTTGAGGGAAAAAGTGTTTTGGATGATTTGCGCAGGAAAATTGCGGAGATGGAAGCAGAAATCTACACCGATCTCGAACGGGGAAAGGTAGTGGATCCCTCAACTCAAGCCAAACTTGATGATGCTAAGGTTTTACAGGAACAATTGGTTAAAGGCGCGGAAAGATTTTTTGAATTTTCTTTTTACATTACTATTCCGGCTGCTTCGGTGGAAGAACTAAATGATATTTCTAAACAAGTTATCTCCACTTTAGGATCGTTAATGATTGTGGGAAAAACCGCAACATTAGACTGCGATACCGGGTTTTTGTCTACCGTGCCTTTTGGGGTTGACCGATTATCCATAACCCGGAATATGGATACGACTTCCCTATCGACTACTTTTCCTTTTACCTCGGCTGAATTATCTTCCGACAAAGGAGTTTTATATGGTATTAATTCTGAAAACGAATCGTTTATTATCTTTGACCGGTTCTCACTGGAGAATGGGAATATGACCATCTTTGCCACTTCGGGCGCCGGGAAAAGCTTCTTTGTTAAATTAGAAGCGTTACGGTCCTTGATGTTAGGCACAGAAGTTATAGTTCTTGATCCGGAATCGGAATATAAAGAACTGGCTGAGGCGGTAGGCGGAGAATATTTATCTTTTGCTTTTTCCTCCCCCACCAAAATTAATCCCTTCGATTTATCCCAGGTTTATGAAGAAGGGGAAAACCAATTAGGCCTAAAGATTCTTTCTCTGCATTCACTCTTTAAGGTCATTATGGGAACGATCACCCCCACCCAAGAGGCCCTATTGGACCGGGCTCTGGTTATGACTTACCGGGCCAAAGGCATTACCCAAGATCCGACCACCCAAACCAAAGAACCCCCTTTAATGGAAGATCTGTATAAAACCCTGATTGGAATGGAAATTCCGGATGCTTTAGATCTGGCTGCCCGGATTGAAAAATTTGTTCGAGGCAGCTTTACCGGAATTTTTGACAAACAAACCAACTTCAATATTAAAAATCCGTTTACGGTTTTTTCAGTTAAAGATATGCAGGATATTTTGCGCCCCATCGCCATGTTTGTCATCCTGGACTACATTTGGACCAGGGTTAAAAAAGACATGAAGCCCAGAATCCTGATTGTAGATGAGGCCTGGCACATGA
>JBEKGU010000053.1:0-3936 GCA_050012635.1 Candidatus Microgenomates bacterium
AGAAAAAAATTAATGTATTTTACGAAGGAAAGCGGGGATTTCAAATTTCTCGCCAAAGACGTCTTCATCCTTGTGTTGAGGTTCTTCCTCTCCTGACTCCTGTTTATCTTCCTCCCTATTCTCCCTCTGCATAGTTCCAGTTTGCAATTCACTCACCACTCCTTGAATTCTGGGAGGTTCTGGCGTCTTAGTCATTGATGCCAGCCGGGATCTTGTCTCATCAAATCCGGTCGCAATAACAGTTATTTTAATTTGGTCCACCAGATCATTTTTCACCACAGCTCCAAAAATAATATTGGCATCCGGATCTGCAGAAGAAGAAATTATCTTTGCCGCCTCGTCAACCTCAAACATGGTTAAGTCATTTCCTCCGGCAATATTAAACAAAACCCCTCTAGCGCCTTCAATAGACAGATCCAGAAGCGGTGAGGAAATGGCCGCCCGGGCAGCCATTTGGGCCCTATTCTCTCCCACCCCGGTACCGATGCCCAGCAGAGCACTGCCGGCTGATTTCATAATTGTCTTAACATCCGCAAAATCGACATTAACCAATCCCGGAGAATTTATAATATCAGAAATTCCTCCAACCGCCTGGGCCAGTACTGAATCCACTACTTTAAATGCCTCAACCAATGTCATCTTTCTATCAATAACATCCATTAACCTTTGATTTGGAATAACTATTAAGGTATCAACTTGCTCACGTAATTTCTCAATACCATCATCAGCCACCACTTGCCTCCTGGTCCCCTCAAAAGCAAACGGTCTGGTAACAATCGCAACTGTCAAGGCCCCTGCATCTTTCGCAATTTTAGCAACTATTGGAGAAGCTCCGGTTCCTGTTCCTCCGCCCATCCCCGAAGTAATAAACACCATATCGCTATCCACTATTAACTCCTTTATTTTTTCTATTGATTCCTCTGCTGCTTGTTCTCCCATTTCCGGGTTCCCTCCCACTCCTAAGCCTTTGGTTATTTTTTCTCCAATTTGAATTTTTGTCGGGGCTTTATTAGCTAAAAGTACTTGGGCATCAGTATTCAAGGCAATAAATTCAACACCGGAAATAGAGTCATTTTCAATCATTGAGGAAACCGCGTTGCCACCGCCACCACCAACTCCAATAACTTTTATTTTCGCAATTCTTGCTGAATCCGGTTTAACCAATGCCATAGTTTAGCGTGATTGTAACAAAGGGCAGTTATAAAATACAATAGAACCTTATTTTAGGGCAGAAGATTTTTTATCGCATCAAATAGTTTTCCTATGATGCCTATCGAGGGCAGTTTAAACTTTTTTGAAAAAGAGTTCAAGTTTTCTTTTGGCTCCATCCTAATTCCACAAAGAATTAGTCCCACACAAACCGAAAAAGCCGGATTAATTACGTCGTCTACCAATCCTCCAATTCCAAATGGCAAGCCAACTCTCACCGGCAAAGATAACGTTCTTCTGGCTGAATCAATAACTCCCACAGTTTCGGCCCCGCCACCGGTAATAATAGCTCCAGACGGAATTCGGTTGGACACGCCTGCTCTGTCTAATTCCATTTTAACCATGGTAAAAATTTCATTCAGTCTGGGCCGAATAATTCCCTCAACTAAAGTTTTCTTCGAGACCGTCTTCGTCTCGGTAATACCCAATGCCGTCAAATCCAAATCATCCACTTGTTCATCTTTAGTCCTGGATTTTTTCTTGGCATCGAGAGACAGAGCATATTTAATCTTTTCGGCTGACTCCAGCGACACCCGCAGTCCAATTGCCAAATCATTGGTCACATTTTTAGCTCCAATGGGAATTACCCCTGAATATGATAACGCGCCATCTATAAAGGCTGCGATTGAGGTCGTTCCACCCCCAATATCAATTAAAACACAACCCAGCTCTTTTTCTGTTGAAGTTAAAACGGCTTCAGATGCGGCATAAGCGCTAAACACTAAACCTTCAATATTTATTCCAACTTCATTAACGGCTTTATTTATATTTTTTATCGCAGGGGAAGCAGCCGTTATAATATGCGTATCCACTTCCAGTCTGACCCCGCTCATACCAATAGGGTCTTTAACCCCGGATTCCCCATCAACAATATATTCTCTGGGTAAAACATGAATCACTTCCCTGGATTGGGGTAAGGAAATTGCTGAAGCAGCTTCAATAACTCTCGCTACATCTTCATTAGAAATCTCGCCCTCAGGATCCGAAATTGCAACTACTCCATGAGAATTCTGCGAATGGACATGGGCACCTCCGATAGCGATAAAAGCGCTATCTAAATTATAACCTGCCATCCTCTCGGCTGCCTCAACTGAAGCAATTGTTGCTTCAACGGCTTCCTCGATATTCACTATCTGCCCTTTCTTAATTCCCTTAGTTTCAACTGAAGCCACCCCAATAACATTAACAATAGCTTCCGATGTAATCGGCTCCACCCCAACTTGAGAAATTAAAGTAGAAATCTTTGAAGACCCCAACTCGATCCCGGCTACAATTCTATTTTTCGACATATACACCTACTATATCATTTTAGTACTGGGTTTTTAAAGCGCAAATCCACGACGCTTATTTTCCCCAAATTATCCGCATTATCAAGTTTATTCATTTCCAGATGATCAATAATAAGTTTAAATGATCCCAACAGGGCTTTTTGATCACCCTCTAAAGGGAAAATCACAGTTAACCCACTGGAAAGAATAATATTCAAATTGCCATTCGCCACAATTGCACTTTTAACTTGATAGGAATAATAAATAGGACTCACCGTTTGTAGAGCAAAAATCAATTTTTCATCAATTTTTTCACCGACATTGGGTAATTTATCGGAATAGTCAATATACGGCAGATTATTCCCTCCGGTAATTTTTATAATTGTACCCTGATTATTAATTAAATAAAAAATATTATTCTCGGGGAAATGAATTGCATAAAGAGCTTTATTCTCGACCAAGTATACCTCCATAGTATTTGGCAACTTAAATCTGATCGAATATTCTTTAATTTCCGGATCATTATCCACCAAGGAAACGACTTTAGTTCGAACCGTCTGCCAATTCTTACCCTTTAAATCTTTTATCTTGCTTTGGAGTTCTTCACTACATGGACTATTTAAAGAATTACAGGAAATTTCGGCAACGGGAAAATATTTAGGCAAATATATAATGCCGACAACTAAAAATAATGATAGTAAAACTACGACGGAAATAATCAGGTATTTCACTTAACAGATCGTGGCCAATAAAATGTCAACCAGTTTATCAGAGGCTGCTTCATCCGGACTGTCTTTGGGGGCAATTAAATTCGCTATTGAATCCCGATTTGCATAAAGCTTGATAATTAGATAAAGGAAGCGGTCAACCGTAGCATTTGGCTGATTTAATATTTCGGCTACTCCGAACTCCCGGGCAAACTTAGCATTTTCGTATTGTTCATTAAGGTAAGACCAGGGAATAGGAATGAGGAGAGCCGGTTTTTTTAATGCTATTATTTCAGCCACTGTATTAGCCCCGGCTCGAGCTACTACAATGTCTGCCTTATTATATATTTTAACCATCTCGCTGGGATCGACTGAATCAAAAATCTGATATTTTTCCTGTAAATCAGACCTTAAACTTTGCCGTCTTTTTTGAAACTTTTCTAATTCCAAAATTCCAACCTGATGAATTACTCTAAAATATGACAGTAATTTTTCTAAGCTTTGATCGACTAAATCATTTATGGTTCGTGAACCCCGCGATCCACCGGTAATAAACACCACCGGAATTTCTTCATCATCCGGAATTATGCCGTGTACAAAATAATTATGAAGAAGAGGATTACCTATCACGGTACATTTACCCTTCGGATAGTAAATCAGACTGGATGCCCGGGATAATAATATTCTTTTAGCAAAACGGGCGCACATCAGATTCGCCCGGCCGGCAACATTAGTTTGTTCGTGAATAATTA
>JBEKGU010000054.1:0-3910 GCA_050012635.1 Candidatus Microgenomates bacterium
TGGGAAAACCACCCCCGACTCCCAAATTAACATTAATGAATTCCTCAACTACAATGGGAAACTTATCCCAATAGGCATCAACTTGTAATTTTGTAAGAATGACTTTTTGAGTTTCCTGGTAGTTATCAGGTAAATCACCTTCTCTAAAAATTAAAACTCCCAACCCTGAATGGCCTTTGTTGGTTTTAATGACCACCCCCTTTTCTTTAAGATAAATTTTGGAAGCGATTTTAGCTGCATCCTCAATGCCAAAGCAAATATAACCTGGGGGCATAATTAAATCCGGTTCCTCAGCCCGGCCGGTTTGAAAAAGTTGTCTGATGCCGGATTTGCTGCCGAAAAAATTAACTGTCCAGCCGTCTATTTCTTCGGGCGATTCCGGAGTGTAGATAACCAAACCCTTTGCCCTTAACACCCTGACTAATTCCAGAAAGTAGGGAGAGGTGGAGTAGGCAATCAGGGTTAGACGGCGGTGAGAATTAGCTATGGCAATTAAAGTTTCCATAATTTTGCTATCTTTTTGTATATCCTCACAAATTTTGCCGCTGTGATTTTGGGGAACCAAAACTTCAATTTGCTTCTTGCCTAAAACTTCTTTGAAATAGTTTAAGAATTCATCTGAGATGGGTTTGGGGGTAATAAGAACGATTCTGTCCTCTCCGGCCAAAGAGAATAGGTCACGGTCAGCCAAATTGGCATTTTCCTCGATTTCTGTGTTTCTGGCTTTGGTGTCTGAGATATTTTCAATAAACGGCCAGACGTCTTCGGAAAGGTTAGAAATAAACACCGTTGGCCCAAAGGGCTTCAACCCAAGAGGTTCTTCAGAATCTGACATTGCAATATTATACAGCGGGTGTAGGTGTAGTCATAATGGGAGTTTCGGTGGGGATCACAGAGGGCGTGGGAGAGGGTGAAGGCAAGATTGGAGTAGTGGAGGGAATGGGTTTTAAGAGCTCGATGTCGGAAGAATTCCCTACAGTCAGCACATTTTGCTGCTGGTTAAACATGCCGGTAACTAAGACCCGTTTATTATTCATATTTGTTAGGTCTGAATTTTGGGGAAGAGTGAGTGACAGAGTATTACCTTGAGGTAAGATTAAAACATAACTGGCATCGGCTTTGAGTTTTAGGATTCCTACTTTAGAGATTTGATATGGAGTTGGCAATATTGATGGGATAGGAGTAGGACTTGGAGTTGCTTTTCCCAACCCATAAAATACTCCCGCAATGGCAGCAATAATAACCGGTAAGGCAATTAAAGGCACACCCAATCTAAAAGTAACTGTGGTAGTTTGTTTCTTTTTAAGTTTATTAATGACTTTCATTAACCAGGCCAAGGGGTTATTGACGCTCACCGTGACCAGGGGCTTGGTTGCTTCGGCTTCTTCTTTGGCTTCCTCCAGATCATTAAGCCCTCCGGTCATTTTAGTTGATTGATTGGCAAGCTTAGAAATATCTGGGGGAATGGCGTCCATTTGATTTAGTATATAATATTTTTGAAAGGGGGTGAAAGAATAAATGACAGGATATGTAGGCAATATTGAAACACTAACGCTCGGTAATTCCTATTTCCGCCAAGTAATTTATACAGCAGCTCATTCACAACTCGTAGTTATGTGTTTACAACCCAACGAAGAGATTGGAATGGAGATGCATGCCGACTCGGATCAGTTTTTTAGGCTCGAGGAGGGTGAGGGTAAGGTTATTATGAATGGTGAAGAGCATGTAATTAAAAACGGGGATGCGATAATTGTTCCCGCAGGAACTCAACATAACGTAATAAATACTTCGCCCAGCGCTTTTTTAAAGCTTTACACAATTTATAGTCCGGCACACCATAAAGATGGGGTAGTGCATAAAACTAAAGCTGAAGCTGAAAACGATAAATCAGATCACGTTTGAAGAAGAGCTAAACGGGTTGAGCTCTGATTTGCCAGAAGTCTAATTTGCTGCATGATTTGTTGTGAGAATAATCTCACCTTGTTTCTGTTGTTAATATCCCCGGTTAATTTATGGCATTTGCCAAAGGTTAAGGCATAAGGACCACGAAAATACCACCGGCCCAGCTCTTTTTTACCCCGGACTTCGGAGTGGATAAATTTGATGTTTTTCTTATGTACTCCTATTCCAATCGGTAGAATTGGCGCTCCGGTAGAGAGAGCCAGGCGCACCGCTCCGGTTTTGGGTTTATGAAATCCGCCTTTATCGGGGCTGGTACTGCCTTCAATAAAGACAATCACTGAAATCCCCCGGTCAAGAAATTCTTTGGCCTTGGTCAAAGCCGTGTGGCCTTGGCCTTCAACCACCGGAATATAACCGGAGAGTTTTAGATATTTACCAAACACAGGAACCTTAAAAAGAGTATTTTTAATGAGAATATTTGTCCGTTCGCGGATCGTGGCTAAGAGAAAAAACGGATCAGAAGTGGTGGGGTGATTGGCGACAAAAATTTTGGGTCCGCGGGGCAATTTTCTTCGGCCATGAATACTCATCCGCAACATTATTTTGGTATAAATCCTTACAAGTGTTCTTCCCGGATAATAAAGAGTTTGTTCCAGCACAGACTTCCAAGTATACACTTTAATTTGCCCGGACGAGATATTGGCCAGTGGCGGTATCGATGGAGATTTTATCGCCAACCTTAATGAAAAGGGGTACCTGAATTTCAATTCCGGTTTCGAGTTTTGCCAGTTTCTTTGGGGCATTGACCCGATTACCGGCCACAGCATCTTCGGTGTCGGTAACGGTTAAAACCACATGGGGAGGAAGGGTTACTCCAATGGCCTTGTCCTGATACCAGAGAACCCAGCACATCAGATTGGCTGCCAACAAACCAGCTTGATCCTCAACCAAGGATAAAGGTACGGAGGCTTGTTCATAAGTTTTGGGGTTCATAAATACCAAATCCGAGCCGTCACGGTAGAGGTACTGCATTTCTTTTTTCTCAACTTCCAAAACTTCCACCTGTTCCATAGATTTATAGGTAAACTCGCCGGCTGCTCCGGTTTGGGCGTTTTTCATTTTGACCCGCATCACCGGAGTCCCCTTTCCGGGAGACATATACTCGGTCTTGGTTACCTGTTGCGGTACATCCTTAAATTTAATAAACATGCCCTTAGCAATATTGCCGGCGTTAATGGTTGCCATAGGCTTATAGTCTACTCCTCTGAGGCTGGAAAAAAAAGAGTTTCGGAGATATCTTCTGCATCTGCAGCTAACATAATTAGTCTGTCGACCCCGACTGCAATTCCCGCTGTGGGTGGCATGGAATTTAGCGCTTCAATCAGATCTTTGTCCATCAGGTACTCAGTTTTGCCTAAGCGTTTTCTTTCGGCTAACTCTTTAGTAAACCGTCTTTTTTGTTCCTCGGCGTTGGTAAGTTCCGAGAAACAGTTGCCCAGTTCCAGGCCTGCCAGAAAGACTTCAAATCGTTCAGCAAATCTGGGGTCTGAGGCCTTTGGTCGGGCCAAGGCTGCTTGAGAAATCGGATAATCATAAATAATAGCAGGCTTATGACTAGCTCTCAGTTTTGGTTCCACTTCGTTAAAGAATTTTTTGTAAAATTCTTCATCCGGTATCTCTGCCATGCCTAATTCGGCAAAGCTGATTCTTGGCCAGGGTAGACTGATATCATACTCTTCTCCCTGGTATGTAAATTTGTTCTTGCCGATTATTTTGACAAACAGGTTTTCAAAATCCTGCATAATATCCCGGTAATCGGCGTTTACCCGGTACCATTCCAGCATCGTAAATTCGGGATTATGAAGCCGGGAAACTTCTTCCTCGTTCCTGAAACATTTTGTTATTTCAAAAATGTTCCCCAGGCCCGCTGAGATAAGCTTTTTTAAGGAATATTCAGGGCTGAGAATTAAGTACGCCTTACACTTTACGCCCGATGCCGTACGCAACT
>JBEKGU010000055.1:0-3900 GCA_050012635.1 Candidatus Microgenomates bacterium
TGTTGGGCAATGGCGGTTAGAAGCCTAAAGTCGATTTTATATTTATCGGCAGTGGTTACGAGTAAGTTAGCATATGGTTCCAGGGGAGAGTTATATCGGGAGAGGTATTGTTTTATGATTTCGTTTCTGGCATCTGCAGCATTAGCTGTACCTGAAATTGTGGGAATCTCTGATGGCAAGGAGGCAAAGATTTTAATCCCGGAGTGGTTAATGTCAGTAGCTGTTACTTGGGTCTCCAGGCCCGGTTTAAATTTATTTAAGGATACTAAAGAGAACAAACTTACACCTAAAACCAACGGCGTCAGGGTGAAAAAGAAAAATATCAACACAATGTTCTTCATCTTACTTAGGATGTCAAAAATTAAGTCAAAAGTCAAGAAAAGAGCCTATGGAGAACTATGCCCACAGCTGTGGCCAGATTTAAACTATCCGTTTTTTCGCTTTGGTGGATTTTTAGACTGGTGCCTAAGTTTAGATAATTATTGTCAAGCCCGGCCGATTCACTGCCAAATATCACTGAGTACGGAGATTTCAAAATTATAGTCTCAAAATTCTTTTGACCGTTGGTCATAAGGGGATAATAATTGTTTTTGAACTTGTTTTGGTAGTCTGAAAAATTATTAAAATAAGCAAAATTAATTTGGAATAACTCCCCCATGGAAGCTCTTATTGCTTTGGGGTTAAAAATATCAGCGGCTGGCCTGACTATGGCCAAATTATCGAAGTCGAAGGCTACCATGGTTCTAATTATTGTTCCCAAATTTCCCATGTCCCGGGGACCAACTAAAACTAAATGATTTTCTTTATCCTTAATAGCTGATTCGTATTTATTGAAAATTCCGATAACATAAGCATTTTCGGTTCCCGAGAATTGGTCAACCAGTTTATCGTTTTCGGCAATGGGGATTTTATTTTCCTGACAAAGGATTATAATTTTTTCCAGGCCAGTATTTCTCTCCCCTTTTGAACTGTAGATGACTTGGTTGATGGCTTCTGGCCGGTATTCAAAAAGCTCCAGAGTGGGATACACACCGTAAGTAAACGAGGTACTATCCTTAGTGTCGTAATTTTTCACCATCGGGTGAGCCTACTCGGTTGCAGGTGGAACACTTATTCGAGAGTGTTTTGACCACCTACGAACACTTAAAAGAGTTAGGCTTTACTTATTATAATGGTAAAATTACGGTTGTCGATACCGGGGAGGCCAGCCATGAATAACTTTACTAATGCGCTTCATGATGAAAAAACGTTCTATAACGCATTTCTGAGAGATTTGGAAGATTGCCAGAGTGAAGTGATTATTGAAAGTCCGTTTATAACTACAGAACGGATGAACCAGCTTAGGCCGGTCTTAACGAAACTAATTAGCCGGGGTGTAAAGGTGTTTATTGTTACCAGAGACCCTAATGAACATACAGATAACTATGAAATCCAATCTGAGGCTGCTGTACGCTTCTGCGAGGCTTTAGGAGTTCAGGTACTGCTCTGTAGCGGTAACCATCACCGGAAGCTGGCTATTTTGGACCGGACAGTTCTTTGGGAAGGCAGTTTGAACATTTTGTCACAGATTCATAGCCGGGAAATTATGCGCCGCCTTGAGGGCGGCGGCTTCGCCGTAGATATGTTTAATTTTATAAATTTTGGGAGGTACATATGAAAATGATATACTCTCGGTATATGGGGAAATCCTCACCAGGCTACGAAATTACTGAAAAAGATATAGAAACAACGATTCGCTATTTTAAAACAACCGGTAAAGCCAGCCCCACCCGTTACAATGCCATCAAATATCTGGAAAAGAAACAAGCGGTAGCTCATGTGGCGGCACACAAAATAGTAGAAGACGAAAAGAGCGGCAAAATCGATCCGGTAAAGTTAAGGAAAAACTAAAACGGCAAAATATCCGAGGACTTCACTTTTAAGACTTTAAGAATTCTCTCAATGGTTTCCAAAGTAGGATTTTCTTCATCGCGTTCAATTCTAGCGTAATAGTTCTCACTTATATTAGCCTTTTTGGCCACTTCGGTCTGTTTTAGGCCAAGTTCTAGACGGGCTACTTTTAATTTTTTACCAATTTTATGAGGTGACATAATATTATTATACGACAACTGATCAGTAATCCGGAGGGCTACCTTTCGCAATCTTTTCCGGATATTGGCAATTCATTCGATTGAAGACAGGTAATAGCATTTGAAATTGTCTTCTCTACCCAGAAGTATTTACTTTACTCATCATAAAGTTCTCTGTGAATCTGTTTCCGTTTTTTCTTGCATGAAGATGGTAACTTCATCAATTTCCTTTCCAGTCTTTACCCCATGACTGTTTGAGAACCTCATCTTTTACTTCCTGAGTACAACCATCCAAGTGGCCAGGAGGATTGCACTTTTCAAAACTAATGTCAACATGCTCCCATTGGATGAGGTCGCTACCGAATTTGATTAAAATAATTAGAATTACAATTGCAATAGCTATCAAAATTTTCAGTGCTACCTTCTTCATTTAATCAAAATTATACAGTTGTTTGCATAGCCGTTCAAACAATTTGGATCCAGTTTAGTTGTCGTCATTTCCTTATTTGTGGTTTAAGGCTTTTTGCTATCGCATCAATCAGCATTACAGCTCTCGTACCCTGATCCTCTGCTTCCCCATAGGTTAGGTCTCTACCATAGACTTCTTTGCATAACTTCTGGAATTCAATTATCTCTTCTAGTGTTAAATATCCAACACTATTCATTTTTCAAGAATATCACAAATTTCTTTACTTAGTTTTCGATTTTAATCATACTAAAAAGAATACCAGCAACTAGGTATTTACATATAGAAGATTTAATAAAAGTTTTGGAAGCTTAGATAAAACTTACTTGCCATTGAGTTTATTGGCTAAGGCATCCTGTTCATTATAAAGTCCTTGATCTTCACTTATCCATTTGTTTTGTTCATCACTTAACCACTTATTAGCTTTCATTGTGGAGACTATAGATTCAATTCTGGTTATCCTGATACTTATAATGTCATTTATCCTATCTACGTCTGCTTTGTGTTGGCTATAAAAATCTGTATTATTCCTCAAATCAGCCCATCCTGATTGGATGTTCTTTAATCCATCAAAAGAGGGCTTCCAGCTATCAATATCTGATTGTTTATAGTTTGGTGGTATATAACCAGCCGCATGGACAACGATAATTTGGGTTGGGCAACCATTAAGCGTTCCCTGTACTTCTGCTATTCCGATATCGTCAAATTTCTTATCAAACCAAACGTTTTTGGCATCAGTCGAATCTCGTTCTAAGTAGTCTTCGATCAACTCATCGGCTTCATAGTATCCTTCAATGCGCCATTCCCAGACATAATTATTCCAGTAACCAGCTTTTGACATTGCATTTACTATCGTGTCATATGATGCCATTTCTTCTAAAGAACCGTGAGTGAGCATATATTCGCCTCTGATTTTTGCAGAAATATCGAGTTTCGGCTCGTATTTAATAGGAGACGCGCTATTTTCTTTTCTCTTTTGGTTTAGTAGTTCAACAAACCGATTAATATCTATTTTCGGTTTAGCAACATCAGCCAGATCGTTTGTCGCGTCATGCCAGTTTTTATCTAGCGTTCCCTTTTGTTTAGATAAAGGTAATATAGATTTAATTTCACTATATTTGACCGGTCCAAATTCTCGCGAGTCCCCGGAGCCTTTTCGGTTGTCTCCCATCAAAAACGCTGAGTCATTAGGAATCGTGTATTTTTGGCATTCCTTCAAGAATTCTTCACCAAAAGTAGAACGGGGTTTTGCGATGTATTGCTCTTTAATTGGGTTGTTATTTAGATACACGATACCGTCCTTCAGCTCGATAGTATCCCCACCCAAAGCAATCACCCTTTTTAATACACCGGAAGATGCTCCGT
>JBEKGU010000056.1:0-3748 GCA_050012635.1 Candidatus Microgenomates bacterium
CGATGTGGGGCCATTGGGACCAACCAGGGAGATGATCAGGGAAGTGGTGGGCATGGTTAATGGTAATGGTTTTGTGGCTAAGACTGAGCCTGACAGCTGGGGCGCTTCCAAGGTTGCAGATAAGTATACTTGACGATATAATAGACTCATTCTATGAAAGGCGTTATTTTGGCGGGAGGCTTGGGAACGAGACTTTACCCGCTAACGTGGGCCACAAACAAACATCTTCTCCCGATTTACGATAGACCCATGATTTGTTACCCTATTGAGACCTTAGTTAATGCGGGTATCAAAGAAATATTAGTAGTTACCAGTGGACCCCATGCCGGACATTTTTTAAGGGTATTAAGAAACGGCGAAGAATTAGGCCTTAAACATATAGAGTATGCTTTTCAAGAAAGACCGGATGGGGGAATTGCCGATGCCTTGGCATTGGCTAAAGATTTTTCTGACTGTGGCCCTATAACTGTTATTTTAGGAGATAATACTACGGACGCTAATATTAAGGAAGAAATTAAGTCCTTTAAAGATGGGGCTATGGTTTTCCTTAAGGAGGTTCCCGATCCGGAGCGTTTCGGCGTACCGGTTTTTAATGAGAAAAAGGAAATTATCAATATTGAAGAAAAACCCAAACACCCAAAATCAAACTATGCGGTTACCGGACTCTACGTTTATGATAATCAGGTTTTTGATATCATTAGGGAGATTAAACCCTCGGATAGAGGTCAACTGGAGATTACGGATGTGAATAATGCTTATATAAAACAAGGAAAACTAAAGTGGAAAGAATTAAAAGGATTTTGGACTGATGCCGGAACTTATGCCAGTTTATTTAAGGCAAATAACTTTTGGGCTAAGAAAAAGGGCTACACTGAGGATCAGGAATAATATTATGAAACTTCTCGTTACCGGCGGAGCGGGGTTCATCGGTTCCAATTTTATCCGCTACTGGCTAAAAAATTACCCTGAGGACAAAATTGTTAACTTAGATAAGCTAACTTATGCCGGGCACCTGTCTTCAACTAAAGATTTTGCGGGCAGTCCTAATTATCGGTTTATTCAGGGTGATATTTGCAATCCTAAAGCGGTTGGGGAGGCGATTAAAGATGTTGATATAGTTGTCCATTTTGCGGCAGAAACTCATGTGGACCGTTCTGTTGTAGGCCCACAGGTTTTCATAACTACCAACGTGATAGGGACACAGGTGCTTTTGGATGCAGCACTTAAAACCGGGGTTAAACGTTTCCATCACGTGTCTACAGATGAAGTGTTCGGGGCGTTGCCTCTTGAAGGTGCCCAAAAGTTTAACGATCACACTCCTTATGATCCCCATAGTCCTTATTCAGCCAGCAAAGCCGCTTCTGATCACTTGGTCAGGGCGTATTTCCATACTTATGGACTACCTATTTCCATCACTAATTGCTCTAACAATTTCGGCCCTTATCAGGATCCGGAAAAATTTATTCCCAGAATGATTACCAATTTAATTGAGGGTCAACCGGTTCCCCTTTATGGAGATGGTAAATATGTCAGAGATTGGTTATTTGTCGATGACCATGCCCGGGCAATTGACTTGGTAGTTCACAAAGGTAAAGTGGGTGAAACTTATCTGGTAGGGGGAATGACTGAAAATATAAATCATTTGCAAGTAGCCCGTAGGGTTTTAAAATTGATGCACAAGCCGGAATCTGATATTAAATTTGTTAAAGATAGGCCGGGGCACGACCGGCGTTATGCGGTTGATTGGAGCAAAATAAATAAAGAGTTAGGGTGGCAGCCGGAGTTTGATTTTGATACCTGGCTGGCAAAAACTGTGGATTGGTATAAAAATAATGAGTGGTGGTGGAAGCCGCTAAAAACTGAAGCGGAGAAGTTATATATTAAAACCGGACAAAAATGAACGATAATTTTATAAGAAGAACTAGTATTCCGGGTCTGTTGTTGATTGAAAGGCCGACTTTCCCTGACACCAGAGGTTTTTTCCGCGAGATTTTTCGTTTAAATGATTTAGAGAAGGAAATTGGGGCTAAATTTAAAATTGTTCAGGCTAACCACTCACGGTCGCTTCCCGGGGTGATTCGGGGGCTGCATGCCGAAAACTGGAATAAATTGATTTACCCTATGCGGGGAAAAATGTTTGTGGCGATTGCCGATATTCGTCCCGATTCTCCCACTTTTGCCAAATATGAAATTTTTCACTTTACTGAAGAATCGCGCCAGGCCCTATATATCTCGAAGGGTTTAGCCAATTCCGTTTGCGTTGACGGAGAGGAGATTATAGATTATCTGTACTTAGTTGACTCTTACTACTCTGGTAGTGATGCCCGGGCCATTGCTTGGGATGATCCTGATCTGGCCATCAAATGGCCAGTAAAAAATCCGGTCATTTCAGACAGGGATAAAAAGAATCCCCGGTTAAGAGATTTATTCCCTGAAAAATTTTCATGAAAATATTGGTTACCGGTGCTAATGGTCTGGTGGGGTCGAAATTTGTTGATGATTGCAGCAATAAATATGAACTGCTGACTCCCGCATATCCCGAATTTGATCTTACTAATCCCACCTTAGTTATGGAGTATCTCAGTAAGAATAATCCTGAAGTGGTAATTCACTTTGCTGCCTACACTAATGTCGGCGAAGCCGAAAAACAGAAACGTAATGAGTTTGGTGATTGCTGGAAAATTAATGTCATGGGGACTAAAAACCTGGTTGAGAACATAGATGCAACAATTACCCGCTATATTCATATTTCTACCGATATGGTTTTTAGCGGTAGCAGTGATAACCCCGGCCCTTATAGCGAAACTCAAGTTCCAAATGAGTCCAGTCAAAAATTAACTTGGTATGGTTATACCAAAAAATTGGCAGAAAAGATTGCTAAAGATAAATTCGGAAATAAAGTGACGATCTTAAGGTTGATCTACCCGGTGCGGGCTAAATATGACGCTAAATTGGATTACCTAAGAAAGCCCTTGTCATTGTTTGACGAAGGGAAACTTTATCCTTTGTTTACTGATCAGCAAATTTCTATCGCTTTTATTGATGAAATCTCAACGGCACTGCAAAAAATAATCGATGGTAAGTTTTTTGGTATCTTCCACGCCAGTTGTCCCAATACAACGACACCTTATGATTTGATTTCCTATTTTATTGAGAAAACCAGGGGAGTAACCGGTGTAGCCAAGAAAGCGTCTTTGGATGAATTTTTAAAAACTGTTGACAGTCCGGTTAGATATCCGAAGTACGGTGGGCTAAAAGTAAGTCAAACTGAGAAAGTCTTAGGGATTAAATACAGTACCTGGAGAGAAATTGTTGATCAAATTGCTAGCCAGATGTGAGATCAGAGCGCTTCTTTTTGGTGATTTCCACTGACTTGTCTTTTCTCCACTTGGCAATTTTAGTATGATCACCGGAGAGTAAAATATCAGGAACTTTCCAACCGCGATATTCTTCCGGACGGGTGTATTGGGGATACTCAAGAAGATTTTCATTAAATGATTCATTTATTGTCGCATCATCTTTTTCCAACACTCCCGGAATTAAGCGCACGATTGCATCGGTAACCACCATAGCCGGGAGCTCCCCGCCGGTTAAGACATAATCTCCAATGGAGATTTCTTCATCAACCAGATGTTCTCTGATTCTTTCGTCAAAGCCTTCGTAATGTCCGCAAATCAGGACTAAGTTTTCCAATTTAGATAATTCTTTAGCTTTTATTTGATTAAACTTTTTTCCCTGTGGCGTTAGT
>JBEKGU010000057.1:0-3710 GCA_050012635.1 Candidatus Microgenomates bacterium
GAAGGCCTCTGATTGGTTGACTTACAAGGGCTTCTGGAATACACTAAGAGTTGGAAATTATAGCTAGGTTGAATTGGTGGGAAAGAAGCCCGCCTTTTTTATTAATAAAGATGCAAACACCGAGAACAGAGTTCGCCCAGGCACTAAAAGCCATAGCCACTGAAAGGGGCTTGGACGCGACCGTGATTATTGACACTATCGAGCAAGCCATTATTGCTGCTTACAGAAGGGATGCCAAAGAGCGGGGCGAAGATACTGAAACTATGGATTTTGCGGTGGAATTAAACCCCGTAAATGGCGAGGCTAAGATTTTTGCTTGGCCATTGGAGAAGCCGGAGGAAAAGAAAGATGTTACCCCCCCGGGTTTTGGCCGGATTGCTGCCCAAACAGCTAAACAGGTTATTCATCAAAAGATCAGAGAAGCCGAAAAAGGGGCAATTATGGATGAGTTTTCCGTTCGGATTGGTTCTTTGATTTCCGGTATGGTTCTCAGATTCGATGGCCCCAATGTCAGGGTGGATATCGGTCGTACCGAAGCGGTGATGCCGGTTGAAGAAAGAATTCCCAATGAAGTCTTGTCTTTAAACCAAAGAATGACCTTCCTCTTGAAAAGTATTATTGAAGGCCCACGGGGACGGGATATTATTTTGTCCCGGGCCGACCCCCTTTTTGTGGAAAAACTATTTGGCCGGGAAGTTCCTGAGATTACTTCAGGCGGGGTAATAGTTAAAGCTGTAGCCAGGGAAGCCGGTATCAGAACTAAAATTGCCGTAGCTTCGGGCCAAAGTGGTGTTGATCCGGTGGGTAGCTGCGTGGGTCAAAAAGGTGTTAGGGTTCAGGCGGTCACCAATGAATTGGGTGGAGAGAGAGTGGATATTGTGGCTTGGAGCGATGATGTGGCAGAATTAATTGCTTCGGCTCTTTCGCCGGCTGAAAATTTGGTTGTAAAACTGGATAAAAAAACTGCGACTGCTAAAGTCAAAGCTCCGGAGGATCAGTTGTCTTTGGCTATCGGCCGGGATGGACAAAATGTGCGGCTCGCCGCAAAATTGACTGGCTACAGGATTGAGGTCGAAGCTTTAACGGTAAAAGTAGAAAAAGAGAAAAAAGACAAGCATGACGAAAAATGAGAAAAACATATCTGCTAGACCCCCGATTGTTACAATTTTAGGGCACGTCGATCATGGCAAAACAACCCTCTTGGATGCCGTCCGTAAAACCCGTGTGGCTCAAAAGGAAGCCGGGGGAATTACCCAAGCGATTGGGGCCTCACAGGTAGTTACCAAAGAGGGGAAAAGAATAACTTTTATTGATACTCCCGGCCATGCTGCCTTTAAAGAAATGCGCAGTCGCGGAGCCAAGGTGGCTGATATTGCCATTTTGGTAGTGGCTGCTGATGACGGAGTTCAGCCCCAAACTAAAGAAGCCCTTGCCTTTATTAAGGAAGCCCAGATCCCCTTTATTGTGGCCGTAACCAAGGTCGATCTGGCAACAGCTAATGTTGAATCAACGTTGGGACAACTCGAGAAAGAAGACGTCTTTTTTGAAAAGAGAGGTGGGGAAGTGCCTTGGGTGGCGGTATCAGCCAGAACCGGTTTGGGGATAGATGAACTGATGAATTTAATTTCCTTAATTGCCGAGGTTAATGAAATTAACGGCAATCCGGAAGACGAATTGGAGGCAGTTGTTATTGAAACTTCTATGGGCAAAGGCGGTAACTTAGTTAATACGGTAGTTAGAAACGGATCAATTTCCGTGGGGGAAATTCTTTATTTTGACGGCGGCAGCGTCAAAGTTAGAAATTTATTAAGTGATCATGGACCGGTTAAAAAAATTTTGCCCGGAGAACCGGTACAAATTTTAGGTTTTGAAGTCTTGCCTCCGGTGGGGTCAAAGCTTTTCTCCACTGTTTTTGACGATAAACAGGAACATATTAAAAAGGAAAGTGTGGGTAAATTGGCTGCGGGAGAAATCGGTGTTTTTATTAAATCGGGGAATGCCGGTAGCCTTGAGGCTGTGTTGGGGGGGATTCCTGCCGGAATTACGGTTATAGGTTCCTCAGTGGGGGATATTTTTGAATCTGATGTGCTAAATGCCAAAGCCTCGAATGTCAATTACATTTTTGCCTTTGAAGCCGGAGCGTCTTCCAATGTGGGTAAATTGGCTGAGGCGGAAGGCATTAAAATTTCTTCATTCAAGATTATTTATGAGTTGTTCCAAGCTTTGGAGGAATTGGTGAAAAAAGGTAAAGTAGAGGTCTTGGGTAAGGCTGAAATTGTGGGTGTTTTTCCCTTCAATAATAGAAAAGTTGCCGGGTCTAAGGTTATAAGTGGCAGAATCGGGAAAACCGATAAATTGGTTTTGATGCGAGGTGATATTGAGTTGGGGAAGATTAAGGCTATAAGTATGAAGAAACAAAAACAGGAGATTGCCCTTGCCGGCCGGGGTGAGGAATTTGGTATGATTTTTGAGCCCCAATTTGATTTTGCCAAGGGGGATGTTATACTATCGGTTACAAACAATGGATAACTCTCTGGTGAGTTTAATTGGCTCCGCTGCTTCAGTGGCAATCGTTTTACCCGATAAACCGACGTTTGATCAGGTAGCCTCAGGTTTGGCCTTAAATTTATCTTTTGTGGGCAAGAAGGAAGCTACGATTTCCTGCTCAGCTCCGATGGTGGTCGAATTTAACCGCCTGGTTGGAGTTGACAAAATTAGTAGTGAATCGGGGAGCAAGAATTTAATTTTGAAATTTAAGGATTACCAGGCCACTGATATCGAAAGAGTTAGCTACGATATTGAAAATGGAGAGTTTAAACTGACGATAGTTCCCAAAGCCGGTTTCCCTTCGCCTACGCAGGACCAGATTGAATTTTCCAAAGCGGGAATTGGTTCGGATATGGTGATTCTGATGGGGGGAAATTCTGAAGTCGATTTTGGTGCCTTGGCGTCGGGAAAATTAGCTGGAGTTAAAATTCTACATTTTGGCATTAAGGTTTTGGATGCTGCATCTGACAAAAATATAATGTCTTTTGCCCGGCCCGCATCCAGCCTTTCGGAGCTGGTGGCCCAGATAATTGGGGAGTGTAATTTAACTATGGACGGGGATATTGCCACTAACTTAATTGCCGGAATTGAAGAGGGTAGCAATAGTTTCCAGGGAAGTGACGTGACTGCCGATACTTTTCAAATTGTGGCGGGCCTGATGCGGGCGGGTGGACAGAGAACAGCAAAAACGGTTTTGCAGACCAATTTCCCGGCGGGGTCAATCCCCGGTCAAGTGCCCGCGGAAGTTAAAAAAGCCCCGGCCGATTGGCTGGAACCTAAGATTTATAAAGGCACTTCAGTCAGTTGAGGTTTGAGGAAGAGTATGTTAGAATACAGACTTACGAAGTGAGTATTACCAGGTCCGGCCAAAAGGCCCCACTTAGTTTTACTAATAAATATGGCACTAAAAGCTGAAGATAAGCAGGACATAATTAAAAAATTTGCCCGCGAAAAAGGAGATACCGGATCGCCGGAAGTACAAATTGCTCTCCTGTCGCTTCAAATAGAAAAACTGGTTGAGCATTTAAAGTTACATAATAAAGATGTACACTCTAGACGGGGCCTCTTATCAATGGTTGCCAAAAGAAGAAGGTTATTATCCTATCTTCGTAAAAGGGATGAGGAACGCTACAAGATCCTCATTAAAGAACTGAAATTAGACA
>JBEKGU010000058.1:0-3708 GCA_050012635.1 Candidatus Microgenomates bacterium
CATTGCCTTCGGCATGGGAGACAGTTTGCCGGACTTAAAATTAGGCAAAAAAATTGATGTAGCTTACTCTCTGGAAGAAAACATCTGGAACGGCAGTTCCAGTTTACAGCTGAAGATAAAAGACCTGTCTCTTGTTAACTAGTTTTTTGGCGGTATGCCTTCCGGGACCCACTAGAGGGTCTTTAGCTGTACTCTTTGCGGTTCGCTCCGCTGTCCTACTCGACCAAGGTTGTCCGTTACCTTTGGCACTTTCAATAGGTTTACCTGTTAATATCCTTAAAAATTGAGGTTTAACTTCCGGACATAGGTTGTCTATAGGGCCAGAGTATTTTTTATATACTTGATCTATTGGCAAATTTTCTATCGACGAAACTACCTTTTCGACACTGGCTGGATTTTTCCAGTGTAAAATTCTGGCGAAAAATGAACCAATCTGTTGGGCCATTTCAGTACCACAAGGCTTTTCCGGTAATATCCCGGTTTCCGCTGCTTTGTATTCTCTATATCTATCTTTCATATTATTTAATAGGCCCTAAAAAAACCCTCCTTTATTTATTGAGGAAGGTTTAAGCTTTTTAAGCCCTTTTGGTCTATTTAACCAAAGGTAACCTTCCTTTTAGGAAGGACGCGAATGAACATAATTTGGCGAACACAAGGCAAATTTTGCATACAGCCTGTATTATACCCGACTGGCTTTAGGCTTGTCAAGGCGGGACTGACCCGTTACAATACAAGTACAAAGCTATGGAAAGAGCGCTTATCAATGAGACAATCCCCAGGTTAGGGGAAAAGGTCAGGCTTGAGGGCTGGATTAACACCGTTCGTGATCACGGTAAAATTACCTTTTTGGACCTCAGGGACCGGACTGGAATTATCCAATGTATTGGCCAAAATTTGCCGAAAGTTAGCCCCGAAAGCGCTGTTGAGATAATAGGATTAATTAAAGCTCGTCCTGAAAAACTGGTTAATCCTAAATTGTCGACCGGAAAAATAGAAATCGAAATTCAGGACTTGAAAATTTTGTCGCCGGCAGCCGAATTGCCCTTTGATATGGGCCAGGAAGACTTAAATATGGAGTTGCCTGTTCTATTGGACTACCGGTCGCTAACCCTAAGACATAAAAAGCAGCGGGCAATTTTTAAAGTTCAGGCCGCTATTATCCAGGCTTTCCGGGAAGCCTTAATTAAGAAAGATTTTACCGAGTTTCAAGCTCCATCAATTATTTCTGCGGTTCCCGAGGGTGGAGCCGAGGTTTTTAAAGTTAAGTATTTTGATTACGAAGTCTATCTTTCCCAAAGCCCCCAGTTATATAAATCCCTGCTGGTAGGAATTTTCGAGCGGGTGTTTAGCGTCAACCATATTTTTAGGGCTGAGCCGTCGGTAACTACCCGGCATTTAACTGAGGCAACGAGTCTTGATGCTGAATTTGGTTTTATTGATTCCTGGCAGGATGTGCAGGATTTAGAAGAATATGTAGTGAGGTATATTTTTTCTGAAGTACAGAGTAAGTGTTCTGAGGAGCTGGCATTGTTTAATGCTACCTTACCGAAAATGGCTGAAAAAATTCCGGTAATTAAACTCCGGGAAGCCCAAGAAATAATTTTTACCAGAACCGGCAGAGATATCCGGCAGGAAAAAGATTTGGCTCCGGAAGATGAGCGGGAGATTTGTCTTTGGGCAGCTGAAGAAAAGGGAAGTGATTTGATTTTTGTTTCCCATTTTGTAACCAAGAAAAAACCTTTTTATGTCTATCCGGACCCGGAGGATCCGACTTACGCCTTTAGTGTTGATTTATTAGGCCGGGGAGTGGAATGGTCCAGCGGTGGGCAAAGGTTAAATAACTACCAGGATATTTTGAAAAATGTTAAGGAGTGGGGATTAAAAGAAGAAGATATAGCTTTATATTTGCAATCGTTTAAATATGGTATTCCGCCATTAGGGGGATTTGCGCTCGGTGCCGAAAGAATAACGATGCATATTTTGGGGCTAAAAAATATCCGTGAAGCCAGTCTTTTTCCCCGGGACATGGAAAGAGTGGATATAAGATTAACTTCCAAGAAAGAATGAAATTATTTTACCTTAGCGCCTTAACTTTGGTTCTTTGTGTGACCACAGTTTTATCATCGTCTCCGTCAAAATTGCCTTTTACGAGTAAACAGTCTGTAGTTTTAGCCAGTTCCGAGAACCATCCTTTCGCCCCGGTGCCAGTCGTAAAAAATGGTGCCTTAGCTTCTTTGCCGACTTTATCAGCTCAATCAGTTTTAGCTGTGGATTTGGATTCCGGGGTTTCACTTTATGAAAAAGAACCCGACAAAAAAATATTACCTGCTTCAACCACTAAAATAATTACTGCCCTGGTTGCTTTAGATAGTTATCCTTTGGATCAGGTAATTACGGTTGGTAATGTAGCGGTAGAAGGCCAAAAAATGAAGTTAGTTAAGGGTGAACAGATCACCGTAAACAATTTACTTTATGGGCTTTTGGTTTACAGCGCCAATGATGCGGCCGAAGTTTTGGCGGCGGCTTACCCGGGGGGCAGAGCCGGTTTTGTTGCGGCTATGAATAAGAAAGCGGCTGAGTTGCATATGGACAGTTCGTCTTTTACTAACCCTGCCGGGCTTGATGACCCAAATCATTATTCTACCGCCCGGGATTTGGTTAGAGCTGCGTGGGTAGCGATGCAGGACAAGCGTTTTGCCCAAATGGTGGGGACCAAATCCATTACGGTTACCAGTGTCGACGGCAAAATTCAACACCCGCTCACTAATATTAATGAACTGTTGGGGACTGTTGACGGAGTCCGGGGGGTTAAGACCGGCTGGACAGAGGCAGCCAGAGAAAACCTGGTTACTTACATTGTCAGAAATGATCACAAAGTATTAATTGCGGTAACGGGCAGTGAGGACAGGTTTGGAGAAACTAAGAAAATGATTGATTGGATATTTAATAGTTATAGTTGGCAGGAAGTAAAACTCCCCGGGTAATTACTGTCCATAATAACCGGAGGTTACGGCCGGGACATAGGCCATAAAATTATTATCGCCTTCAAAAACTATAATTGGCTGGTAGAAATCTATAGCTTCTCCTGCATCATAATATGCCAGGTAAACTTTCCGAATTTTAACCTGATCGTTTTCTTTATTTGTTCCCTGGTCAGCCAGATAGCCTTTTCCGGCGACTAATTCATCCCAGGCTGCCTGAGCGGTTTTAATCGGGTAGGTTGAAAATTGAGTTTCATCTACCGGAAAATAATGAAATTCAGCAGCTACAATTCCCTTGTTCGAGTTTAAACTGGTCCCGCTTAGTAAAAACCAGACATTGGCTTTGGTAGGATCGGCAGTTAGACTGGGATAGTCATCGTAGTTTTTTCTAAAAAGTTGGACTTCAGTCAGATTTGCATCCGATAATGACAAGGCCGGAATTAATTTATCTCCGTTAACTTTTAAATACTCATGACCGATGGGCCCGGTCAAATCAGCCGGAAAAAGCCCGGCCGAAGTTAGATAGGCCTGGACGCCGGCACTACCCACTTCCGGAGACGGCGGCCTGACCTGCAATGGTGAGGGATCGACCTTGAGATCATAATTGATGGAAAAGACTCCGGTGACTATATTCATCGTTAAGGTTGAGGGAATATCTTTACTGTTAAATTTGTAAGTAGTTTCGGAAACGGTTTGTTCTTGCGGTAAGAAACCCAAAGCAGAGGCT
>JBEKGU010000059.1:0-3690 GCA_050012635.1 Candidatus Microgenomates bacterium
CCTGCCTGCGCAGGCGGGTCATGTTTCCCGGCTAAGAGTTTAACCAGTTCATTTTGGGCATAATTGGTATCCTGAAATTCGTCGACCAATATATATTTAAATTGTTTCTGATACTGCTCCAAAATATTTTTCCTTTGCCTAAACAAATTTAAGGTTTGAATAATTAAATCTCCGAAGTCAAAAAGTCCCTCCTTAACTTTTACTTCCGAATACATTTTAAATACCCCGGCTAATTCTTCCCATTTATCTATTTCTAACTTTTCTTCTTCAATTTTTGATTTTTGATTTTTGAATTTTGAATTTGCCCATGCGACATAGTCACTGGGCGATACATCTTCATCTTGGAGACGGGAAAAATGTTGCAGTATCCCACTGATAAATTTATTTGGGTTGCCCAGGGGTCTAAAATAGTTCAGCTCAAATTTAAAAAGGTGGTTACGGATTAGCTGGACTGACTCGGCTTCAGTCATTAATTTATATTTGGGAGTTAGACCAATATGTAAAGCCTCCCGTCTTAAAACGCGGTCGCAAAAGGAATGGAAAGTGGAAATCCACATTTGGGTATAGCCGTAGGGCAGAGCCGTATCCACTCTTTCTTCCATTTCTTTGGCGGCTTTTTCGGTAAAAGTTAAAGCTAAAATTTCTGCCGGATCAGCAAGTTTACTTTCAATTAGAAACTTTATCCGTTCGGCTATAACTGTAGTTTTCCCGGTTCCCGCCCCGGCAATAATCAATAAGGGTCCGGTCTTGTGTTTTATAGCCTTGAGTTGTTCGGGGTTAAGTTGTTTTTTAGTATCCATAGATTTACTGTTATATTATCTCACATGGACCATGTAGCAATAATGAAAAAATCCTGGAAGCTGATTCCTAAGATTTTATCCGGACAGAAAAAGATTGAATCCAGATGGGGAATAAATAAATGCGCTCCGTGGGAGAAAATAAAGGCAGGAGATACGGTTTATTTTAAGAACTCAGGAGAACCGGTCACTATAAAAGCTAAGGTCTCCAAGGTTAAACAGTTCGCCAACTTAACTCCCCCAAAAGTAAAAGAGATTTTAGAAAAGATTAACGAGAACATCGTCTGGGCCAAAAACAAACGCTACTGCACTTTAATTTATTTGGAAGATGTTAAACCAATCAAACCATTTAATATTAATAAATCAGGTTTTGGTTCCCCGGCCGCCTGGCTTTCAGTTCCCAATATTACCAAAATCAAAATCACTTAGGAATTTAATTTATTTCCCTTGATTTTCGTTTCTTGAAAGCTCCAGATTCTCTACAAAACCACTTAGGGCTGTAAAAACAATTAATCTTTTGTCGTCTCTTTCCAAAATCTCTTTTGCTCTCTTACCAGTTGTATCTTGAGGTCTATCTTTTAAAATACCTTGGTTCATTTCTGCTAAACCTTTCTCAAAATAAAACTGTATGTTCAACCACGCCTTTGCGTCCTTAAGTTCTTTTATTTCACCTCTTGAAAATTTATATAACTCTATCATCGCGGCCTTAGTTCTTTTCAACTGGTCTCGGGTAGTGACCAAACTATCCGTCATATCTACACCATGCCAATCATCCAAATTTCTTGAAATTCGTGATCTTTGCTCGTAGTATAAAAAGTCCTCCTGAAATTTAATCCTTAAAAAGCCAAGAAATAAATCCTGAGTTACATTTACTTCAAGTGCTTCGAAAACAGATCTACGTTGTTGGGCTGACTGCTCTCTTAACAAATATATGCCGCGCTCGCATATTTGATCCAATGATTCTCCAAAATTTTTTATAACTTGGCCATTACTGCCCAAATTTAAATAACTTTCAGCCCAACGTTGGTCAGCTTCGGTTATGTGGTAAATATAATCCGGCCGTTTCTCTGATTTAATTTGAGACAACGATTCTAAGGGGTATTTAGAAGCAAGAGATTCATATTCTCTTAAAACAGCCGCTTCGTTTTCTTGATGTTCAACCCCGCTTATGTCAGGCATATTTTTAATTCTCGTTTAATAATATCCGAGCAACTAATTATTCTAGCTCCTTTTCTTTTTCCTTCGTGCTTTCTCCCAAACTACTGGTGTTGGAGATTTTTTGACCGAGTTTACCAAAAGCGTCGGTAACTGAATTAATAGTATTATAGGAATTAACGACATGCTTTTGTAAAACCGCTAGAGCTTCATCTACTTTGGAATAATCTTTTTGGATAGCCCGGAGGGAAGACAAAATTTCTTTGGCTTGGGCTTCAATCTTCTGCCCCTCAAAGCTCATCAAAATGGCTTTGATGTAAGCATAAAAAGTGGTGGGGGAAACCGGCAGGATTCTTTTGGCACTGGCATAATCAAACAGGTCCTGATTATTAACTATTTCATAGTAGACTGATTCCGAAGGAATATACATTAAGGCATAATCAATGGTCCCTTCTTCGGTTAAAATGTATTTTCTGGAAATACTGTCAATGTGACTCTTAACATCCCGTTCAAAGTCTTTGGCGTAAACTTTCTTTTCGGCATCACTACCTTCACCACTCATTTTCCTAAAGTTTTCCATGGGGAACTTAGAATCAATGGGGATAATTCCTGCTGAAGTTTTAATAGCCGCATCCACTTTCTCCCCGGATTTAAACGCGTACTGTAAATTAAACAAGGCCTTCGGGAGCATCTGGCCCAAGAGTTCTTTTAACACCTGCTCGCCAATGTTTCCACGGAGCTTTGGGCTATTTAGAAACTGTTGCAAATCTTTCATTCCCCGGCCAATTTCACTCATCTCGCCAATATTTCTCTGCACGGCTGAAATAACATTAGTAGCATTATCCAACCTGGCATTTATAGATTTACTCTGAAATTCCAGCCTATTGCCCGTACTTTTCAGCCATTCCACTAATTCGTTTGAGGGTTTCTGCCGCAAGATCAATATTCCCAATATAACAACTGCAATTAATAATATAATTAAGAGGGTAATTTCCATAAGCTTAATTATACGGTATGCGGAAAAATTTGCGCCATAGAGAATTAAAAAAAAGACGAAGCTTCTGGCCAACATTAATTCTGACCTTTTTTTGGGGGGGTTTACTTGCCGGACTGATCTACTTTATTGATCCTACTACTTCCTGGGCAATTCCTATTTTTTTTCTCTTAGTTTTTCTGGCATTGCTCTTTGGTTTTTGTTTACTCTTTGTTAATACCCGCCGTGGATTTCTGACTTCTCTTGCCCTAACCATATTTTTGCTGCTCCGTTATTTTGGCATCGGCAATATTCTAAACCTCTTGCTAATTTCAGGAATTACTGCTAGTATCGAGATCTACTGCTCCAGAAAGTGATTTGATCAATCAAAGAATGCGCACATCCAGTCTAAAATTAAATCCGTCAGTGAAAAAGGAAATCGCCAGAACCTTTGAGCAATTAGTGGCCGATTTAAAGTCTCCCGAAGAAGTATCTATCTTTTTTAAGGATTTCTTTAATGACAGTGAAGTGGAAACTTTTGCCAAACGCTTGGCCGTTGCCTACTGGCTCAAGAAAGAAAGAAGTTACGAAAACATCAAACAGAATTTAAAGGTCAGTAGTGCCACAATTGCCTCTGTCCAATCTTCAATGAAAAAACCCGGTTTTCTTTTGGCCCTCAAAAGAGTTGAGGCCGAAGAATGGGCCAATCAGTGGGCAGAAAAAATCAAGAAATTCGTTAAGAAATAACAACAGAACTGGCTTCAG
>JBEKGU010000060.1:0-3643 GCA_050012635.1 Candidatus Microgenomates bacterium
ATACAACTTTTCCTAAGGAGAGTTTTACGATTGTTCTCTACCAAGATGTTTTGGAACACGTTAAGGACCCGGCCTTGGAGCTTAAACGGGCTTTTAAAATTATCAAAAAGGGTGGCGTTATTTTTTTAGTTACCCCGGATGTTGAAGGTTTATGGAACAAAATATTAGGTCGTTTGTGGTATCACTACAAGCCACGGGAACACATTATGTATTTTTCTCCGCGAAGTTTAAGTATGGCCCTCCAAAAAGCCGGATTTACGAATATAGAAACCAGGGGAACTTATCATCTATTAAGTTTGGAATATGTTTTAAACAGGTTGTCTTACTATTCTCCTTCAGTGTTTAACTTTATACTTAAATTGATAAGAATAACCAGTCTAAAAAATCTGTCTTTTAAGGCTTATACTGGTGAAATTGAAGCGTGGGGAGAAAAGTTGTGAGACATGTAATAACTAAATGGTTGTTGATACTTTTAGGGGGAGTAACCTGGTCCATTACTATGGTGAAAAGTGGCTGGTTATATTCCTTTGGTTTGGGATTTTGGGGAGCCAATGGTCATGATGGAATTTGGCATGTTGCGGTTGCTCAGGCATTATCCCGGGGTTCATTTGAAATGCCGGTTTTTGCAGGCAGCCCTATCCAAAACTATCATTTAGGATTTGGAATCCTTTTAGCGGTATTGCATAAGTTAACAACTTTGCCGCTGGTGAATTTATATTTTCAAGTTATTCCACCAATATTGGCGTTATTAATTGGTATTCTCACTTATTACCTGGTCATTTTGTGGAAAAATTCTAAATCGCAGGCGTTTTGGGCAGTATTCTTTGTTTATTTTGGGGGCAGTTGGGGATGGCTTATAGGTAAAGGCGAGTCGGCTTTTTGGTCCCAGCAGGCGATATCGACTTTGATCAATCCGCCCTTTGCCTTGTCATTGGTTTTTATACTCCTGGGCCTTATTTTTCTTCTGAAATATTTTCGAACTCATAATTCCTGCCCGTCCGGCAGGCGGGCGTTATTTATAATACTTACTTTACTTTACTTCGGTCTACTAATCCAGATTAAAGCCTATGCAGGAATCCTGGTTTTAGGCGGTTTATTTGTTTCCGGAGCAGTTCAATTCATTAAAGAAAAGAAATTAACTCTGATCTATTTATTTGGGTTAGATTTGATAATTTCTTTAGCTATATTCCTGCCATTCAACAAAAATGCCGGTAGTTTAATTGTTTATCAACCCTTTTGGTTTCTGGAAACTATGATGGGGATTCCCGATCGTTTGGGATGGCAAAGATTCTATTCCGCAATGCTAAATTATAAATCCGGTGGGGTGTGGTTTAAGGGAATTTTGGCCTATCTTACTGCTTTTGTAATTTTTGTTGCCGGAAATTTTGGTACCAGAGTAGTCGGCCTATTTTATTATTTGAAGAAAAAATTTGATTGGCTGGATCTGATGTTAGTTGCTATCCTAGGGGCGGGAATAGTTATTCCCATTCTTTTTATTCAGCAAGGCACACCTTGGAACACTATTCAATTTTTGTATTACTCTTTGTTTGCCGGGGCAATTTTGTCCGGTGTCGTTCTTGGCCGGATAATTCATAAACCACTACTCATAATTCTAGTTGTGCTACTTACAGTTCCTACAACTGTTATCACGTTAGTTAATGATTATCTGCCCGCCCGCCCGCCGGCAAAATTATCCACGGAGGAATTAAATGCTTTGCAGTTTTTATCCAAACAACCACAAGGTGTAGTTTTAACTTATCCGTATGACAGTGCTAAAGCCAGTGCTGCCGAAGCCAATCCTCCCAGGCCTTTATATTTATATGTCTCTAGTGCCTATGTGGCTGCCTTTTCCGGCCAGCCGGTATATTTGGAGGATGAAGTAAATTTGGATATTACGGGATATGCTTGGCAGGAGAGAAGGCAGAATGTGTTAGATTTTTACGCGTCCCAAAATCAGCAATTTGTCCGAAATTTCTTAAAAGAAAATAGTATCAGCTATATTTATTGGGTTAAGCCCCAGAGGGCAACTTTGGGGGAAGGCCAGCTGGGGTTAATGAGAGTTTTTGAAAATAAAGAGGTCGATATTTACAAAGTCGAATAAGAGAGGCACTTCTGCTACAATTTAGACAGTGAGCAAGATTTCGGTAGTAATTAATACTCTCAACGAGGAACAGAATTTACCCCGGGTTTTAGCCTCGATCAAAGGCTTGGCTGATGAGATTATCGTGGTAGATATGGAGTCGGATGATGGGACAGTAAAGATAGCCAAAGAAGCCGGGGCGAAGGTTTATATGCACAAAAAAACCGGTTATGTTGAGCCGGCAAGAAATTTTGCCATAGGCAAAGCCACCGGCGACTGGATTTTAATTTTGGATGCCGATGAGGAATTAAGTCAGGATTTAAAAGATAAAATACGGGAAATAGCCATGCCTGCCGGCAGGCAGGTAAACAGTCCGACGCCGGCGGATTATTACCGGATTGCCCGGAAAAACGTTATCTTCGGTAAGTGGATGGAACACACTGGTTGGTGGCCGGATTACAATATCCGATTCTTTAAGAAGGGTAAAGTTACTTGGAACGAAATAATTCATTCGGTTCCAACAACTTTAGGTGAGGGAAAAGATCTGCCGGCAGAAGAACAATTGGCTATTGTTCATAACAACTACCCGGATTTGGATGCTTATCTGGTGAGAATGAACCGCTATACCTCAATCCAGGCCAAACTTTTGCAGCAGGAGGGTCGGAGATATCATTTTGTGTGGAGAGACCTCATAATTGCCCCGAGCAAAGAATTTATAAGCCGCTACTTTACAGGAGAAGGCTACAAGGATGGAGCGCACGGCTTGGCCCTTTCGCTGTTGCAGGCTTTTTCTGAATTAACTATTTATCTTAAAGTTTGGCAGTCAGAGAAGTTTCAACCCCAAGCCATCACGATCGACGAATCTTTACCGATGCTTAAAAAGATAGCTAGGGAGATTAACTGGTGGATAGCAGAAGTTAATATTAGATCAAAGGACCTTCTTTCAACTCTGCCGGATAGGATTAGGAGACATTTTAATGAGTAAGGTATCAATCATTATTTTGGCCTTCAACGGCATCAGTCTAACCCTGGATGTGTTAAATGACCTGGTTAAACTGGATCTCACCGGAATTAATGCAGAGGCAATTGTGGTGGATAATGCTTCAACAGATGATACGGTAGCCAGATTAAAGGATTTCCGTCTTCCGAATATGCCCTTCAGGTTACTGGAAAATAAAGTTAACTTAGGTTTTGCCGGCGGCAATAATGTGGGGATCGATGTAGCCGTTAAGGAAGGTGCTGATTATGTCTTACTCCTGAATAATGACGTGATTTTACCTAAAGATGTGGCTAAAGTGATGGTGGCGACCGCTGATCAGGATAAACGGATTGGAGCTGTTGCCCCCAAAATGTATTTTGCCAAAGGTTATGAATTTCACAAAGACAAATATAAGAATAACGATTTGGGTAAAGTGATTTGGTATGCGGGTGGAATTTTAAATATAAATAATGTTTATAGCGAACACCGGGGTGTGGATGAAGTTGATTGGGGACAATATGACAGGCAGGAAGAAACCGATTTTGCCAATGGCGCCTGTGTCCTTCTCAGGGCTAAGGCTTTAA
>JBEKGU010000061.1:0-3617 GCA_050012635.1 Candidatus Microgenomates bacterium
GCCGTAAAGTGATGGTGTTTAATAGATCAAAGTCTCCTTGGACCTGGAGGAATATACTTTTGACAGGGTTTAGTCTCTATCCCTTTCTGGTTATTAGGAATTTAGCCGGCGATCAGAAGAAAGCCATTGAAAAGGAGCTTGATCAGGATGACTATGATTTAATCCATGCAGAAACATTTTATGTTATGCCCCATATACCTAAAACCCGGGTTCCGATTTTATTGGTGGAGCAAACAATAGAGTATTTGGTTTACAAGCATTATGTTGAAGAGCAGGCGCCTCTGTTATCTAAATTACCCTTTTGGATTGATGTGATGAAGCTTAAATATTGGGAAACCCATTTTTGGAAGAAAGCCAAAAAGGTGGTAGCCATGTCCCAATCTGATAAGCAGGAAATGAAGAAATTAGTACCAAATTTAAAAATTGATATTGTGCCGAATGGGATAGATTATGAATATTTTTGCGGTAAGCCAAAAATCAAAAACTTGAAGAGCCCCAAGGTGCTTTATGTGGGAAATTTTAAATGGCTGCAGAATATCGAAGCGGTCCAAATACTTATCAGTGATATCTGGCCGAAGATAAAAAGTCAAATTCCCAAGGCTAAATTATGGATTGTGGGTATGAATATTACCCCCAAAATACAAAAGTTTGCCAGCAGCGATATCGAAATTACTCAGGCCGTTCCGGATATCCGTGATGCCTATCGCGAGGCGTCTCTCTTACTTGCTCCCATTAAAGGCCCGGGTGGAACCAGGCTTAAAATATTGGAGGCTATGGCTTCCGGGCTGCCGGTGATTACTACCAAGGTCGGAGCGGAGGGTCTGGGAGTGGTAAATGGCCAGGAAGCTCTTATCGCTGATACACCCGAGGACTTGGTTTCTATGGCTGTCAGAATTATCAAAGATGCAAAATTATCGGATAGCTTGAGTGAATTGGGAAGGCAGTTTGTGAAGCGGAATTATATTTGGGAGAAAAGTGCTAACATTTTGGATAAAATATATACAAAAGTAGTCAATGAAGAATAAACCTGAATTAACCATTATCATTCTTAATTACAACACCAAGGAATTGCTTGGGGATTGTCTAAACTCTGTAAAAAAGTATGAAAATGAAGTCCCCTTAGAAGTTATTGTTTCGGACAATTCTTCGACTGATGGTAGTGTGGATTACGTCAAAGAACATTTTCCTTGGGTAAAATTGTTGGCGGGGGATAATGTCGGTTTTTCTAAGGGTAACAATCGGGCTAAACCCTATACCCACGGAAAGATGGTTTTATTTCTTAATCCAGACACAGTATTAAATGAGGGTGTTTTGGCGAAAACAATTGGTTATCTTAAGACCCATAAGGATGTGGGTGTAGTTACTTGCAAGTTGGTCTTACCGTCCGGCGAGTTGGATAAAGATGCCAGACGTAGCTACCCCACACCATGGGTATCCTTAACGCATTTAGTACTGAAATTGGACAGATTGTTTCCCAAATCCAAACTTTTTGCCCGCTATTGGTATGGTTATATTCCCGATGACGTTACCCACGAGGTAGAATCAGTGGAGGGAACCTTTCTTTTAACCCGGAGAGAAATACTTGATCAGGTTAATTGGTTTGACGAAGATTATTTTTTTAATGCCGAAGATATCGATCTGTGTTGGAAAATTCACGAAAAAGGTTGGAAATTAATTTATTATCCTGAGGTTTTTATTTACCATATCAAGGGAGCTTCAAAGGGGAAGAGCAAAATCTGGCGCCATAAAGTTTCTTTTGCTCACCGGCTGAAAATGCGGTTGATTGAAATTACATCTATGGAAATATTTTACCGTAAGCACTATTGGAAGAAGTATCCCCTGTTTTTGAATTATTTGGTGATTCTGGGAATTAGATTTTTTAAATTGGTCCGGTTTATGGAAGTAGTTACCCAATCTATATGAAGATTCTTTTGGATGCCCGGCTTTATGGTTTGGAAAATGCCGGACTGGGTAGGTATTTAATTAACTTAATAGACGGATTAATTAAAGTGGATGAACATAATAATTATACGATATTGTTAAAGGGTAATTATTATGATCGATTACGATTACCACTCAATTGGCATAAGGTGAAAGTGAATTTCGGACATTACGGCTGGGAAGAGCAAATTAAATTACTCTTTCTTATAAAAAATCTTGATCCAGACTTAGTTCATTTTCCCCACTTCAATGTGCCCTTGTTTTGTCCAAAACCCTATGTGGTGACCATACACGATATGTTAATGCATAAACAAAGAGGTAGGGATGCCACCACTTTGCCGATATTAGAATACAAGTTTAAGCGGATTGGATATCGGATAATTTTTGACCACGCTGTTAGATTTGCCAGGAAGGTAATTGTTCCCAGTAATACAGTAAGACAGGAACTAATTTCCTACTATGGATTAAACCCGCAAAAAATACGGGTTACTTACGAGGGAGTAAATGAACTGACCACCAAGGGACAAACCAAAATTAAATTGGATAAACCATATTTTATTTATACCGGGAATGCTTATCCGCACAAGAATTTGGAAAGGGCATTTACAGCGGTTGCCCAGTTAAGTGAGGACGTGGTTTTTGCGATAGTTTCTTCCAGGAATGTCTTTGTCGAAAGGTTGAAGCAATTAGTAAATAAAAAAAGTTGGCAAGGGAGAATCAAATTGTTGGGTTTTGTATCTGACGAAAACCTTTCAAATTTATACCGTAATTCCCTAGGTTTTCTCTTTCCGTCTTTGTCAGAAGGTTTTGGTTTGCCTGGTTTGGAAGCAATGGCTGCCGGAACCTTATGCCTTTGTTCAGACATTCCTATTTTTAGGGAGATTTATAAAAATAATGCCATATATTTTGACCCCAAAGATACTAATTCCATTAAAGATGCTCTGGAAAAAGTTATGAGAATGACAAAAGAAGACAGACAGAAAATTATTGCCAGCGGAAAAAATTTTGTGAGGCAGTATACCTGGGATAAAATGGCTAAACTTACTCTTGAAGCATATGAAAGTTGCCTTAGTTTATGACAGAGTTAATAAATGGGGTGGGGCCGAAAGAATACTTTTGGCTCTCCATGAATTATTTCCCGATGCCCCTTTGTATACTTCAGTTTATGACCCCATAAAAGCCCCCTGGGCAAAAGTCTTTCTAAAAGTCATACCTTCATTTTTACAAAAATTTAAATGGTTTCGGGATAAACACGAATTATTGGGAGCTTTTATGCCCATGGCCTTTGAGAGATTTAATTTTGATCGGTTCGACACGGTAATTTCGGTAACAAGTGAGGCTGCAAAAGGAATTATTACCAAGCCGGGAACTCTTCATATCTGTTATTGTTTAACTCCTACCCGGTATTTATGGAGCGGTTATGAATTGTATTTCTCCAACCCATTTTTAAAATGGATGTCTAAGCCAATTGTAAGTTATCTTCAAACTTGGGATAGAGTAGCTGCCAATAGGCCGGATATAATGATTTCGATTTCCAGTGAAGTAAAAAACCGGATACAAAAATACTACCACCGGGATTCAAGGATAATTTTCCCGGGCGTTGAAGAACGGAAGTTAATTAAACATTTATCCGAAAAATATTATCTGGTTGTCAGCCGCCTGGTAAAATATAAAAA
>JBEKGU010000062.1:0-3606 GCA_050012635.1 Candidatus Microgenomates bacterium
GGAAATTAAAGTTGAAGCAATTCTAACAAAGCTGCTTATAGCCAGTAAGAAAAAAATAGAAGCCACCAGCGTACTGAAAATCATTAAACAAACTCTAATCTCAGCTAACTCTAAACTAATTAAGCCCGAGGCCAAACAATTGCTCCTTGACGATGTTAACTATTTAATTGTACATTTATGATGATGCCAGGTAGGTTATTAAGGTTCCGGGTATTAATCCCTTTATTGATAGTTATTTTTATTGGGATACTTACTCCCAAAACCGTTTCCGCCCAGGTACTCCTTCAAGATGATTTTTCTTTAAGCGACGACCCTTATTTTTATGGTGTTGTCCCCGGAACAGATTTGGGAGTCGGTTCCTGGGCAGTTGTTAATGGCGAGTATGTGGTTACCACAGCACCTCTTGACCGGGCTGGAGATAAACCACTCTATTATGCTACCGCCGGAGACAAATCCTGGTCTAATTATAAATTTGAAGTAAAAGTTGATGCGGTTACCTCCCCAGATAAGATTATTTATTTTAGATGCAATGGTTATAATAATTGCTACAAACTGGATATCAGAAATGGTGAATCCGTCGGAGGAAATGCTATCTATTTCGGTTACGAAACCGGAGCTAGTTATATAACTGATAATTTTACCTTATTAAAACAAGTTAGTTTTACTAATAGTCTAAATACTCAGTATAAAGTTGATGTAGAGGCCCAGAATTTATTAACCGGAGATCTGTCAATTAGAGTTTATATCGATGATAATTTTATATTTGAACAATATATACCTGGCACTGATTATCCCATCTTAACCGGCAACATTGCGTTGGGTGCCCTTCCGGGAGGCGGAACAGACGGTGTCAGCGTTACTAAATTTGATGATGTGCTGGTTACCGCTATGGATTACGCTACCCCCACACCGGCACCAACGCCTGTTCCAACAGCCACCCCAACTCCCACGGTAACCCCTATTCCCAGCTCTACACCTACTCCTACTCCCATTCCAACTGCCACGCCAACACCGTCACCGGTTCCCACTGTTGCACCCATACCCACACCTACCCCAATTCCGACTCCTGTACCGGTGACTATTGATAAATTGATACAGGATATAGAAAATGCCCACAACCAAAATTCAATTCCTTGTTATTTATTCTATTTACAATTAAAGGTTGAGGCGTTACTTGCCAAATTGCAACTGTGTAAAGGAAAAACTGGCGATGCCAAGGCAACACTGCAATTTATGCAAATGTCCTTAAATGCTGTAGATCAGAGATTTATCCTTAATGGAGCTAAACAGGTGCTTCTTTACGATATTAATTACCTAATTGCAAACCTCTAAATAGCTTTCTTATTTCTTTAATTGGCCTTACTAAAACTATAGCTACTAATATTACGTAAATATAAATAAAGGGTTTAGTTCTGGCATCACTGTCAATTAAAAACATATGGGCAACCGCAAAGATAAAAACTGCATACATCAAGGCATGGACCTTTTGCCAATTTTCCTTAAACCAAGGATAAGCTTTAAGCATCACTCCTCCTATTGCCATTATATAAAACCAAAAAGCCAAACGTCCCAGAGTAATTATTTGTTCCTTAAGCGGACATAAAACACACATATCCGTAAAGGGGTAAAAAACATCCAGCTTGCCAAAAATCAGTTTATTAAAATAAACCGTTAATAATGGATGAATCAATATCAGAATTAATATTGTGGCAGTAAACAAAATATTCAGTTTTTTATATTTTTCAATTAAAACTATCTGACAAAAAAGAAGACCAACGATAAACATCCCAGTAAGTCTAGATAAAAAAACAACTTCTGCACTTCTACTGCTATGTATAAAGGTAAAGTTGGTTTGAAGAAGGACTGTGGCCAAAGAAAAGCCCAAAACTAGGATTATCAAAACTGCCGTCAGAAGTTTATTCTTCATAGTGGATTCGGAAGGATTCGAACCTTCGACCTCTTCGATGTGAACGAAGCGCTCTGCCATTGAGCTACGAATCCAGACCAACCCTTCAATTTTACCATATTGACAAGAACTCGTGGACTATCCTAAATTATATTGTGAACCAAGACATTCCCCTTGGCCTTTCTTACGATGATGTTTTACTCATCCCCCAGTACTCTGAAATTGAGAGCCGATCTGATGTTGATCTATCTACGCAGATTACTCCGAGAATAAAATTAGCACTGCCTTTAATTAGCTCAAATATGAGTACAGTAACGAGCGCCGAATTTGCCATTACTTTAGGTAAACTGGGAGGCTTGGGAGTAATCCCCCGTTTTGTTTCAGCCGAGGAAGAAGCCAATATGGTAGCAGAAACTAAAAAGCAAGGAGTATTAGTCGGAGCCGCAGTCGGGGTAAGAGAAGAAGGAGTCGAAAGAGCAGAATTGCTTGTAAAAGCCGGCGTAGACGTTCTCTTTTTAGATGTGGCTCACGGCTATCTGGAAAAAGTGTTATCCGCCACTAAGCTACTTTGCCAGAAGTACGGAAAAAGTGTGAATATAGTGGCCGGAAATGTAGCCACTAAAGAAGCGGCTGAGGCATTATTTAAAAACGGGGCTGACTCAGTTAAAGTCGGAATTGGTCCGGGATCAACCTGTATCACCCGAATTGAAACAGGCTGCGGTGTGCCCCAAATTACTGCGGTTTTGGAATCCGCAAAGGCAGCTAAAAGATACGGTAAAACCATTATATGTGACGGCGGAATGAAAACATCGGGAGATATTGTTAAGGCTCTGGCTGCCGGGTCCTCTGCTATTATGACCGGACATCTGTTTGCCGGATGCAAAGAAACACCCGGAAAGTTAATAAAAAAAGGAGAAAAACTATTTAAAGAATATAACGGATCAACATCTTTAACTGAAAAAAATAATCAGATTAAAAATTTGGGTAAATCCCTTCCCATGAACTATATTTTTCAGATAGAGGGGGTAGAAACTTTAGTTCCATATCAAGGCCCTCTTGCTAAAGTTATAGAGACAATGACTGCCAACATCAGGTCCGGTTTCAGTTACTGTGGCGCCCACAACATCACAGAATTGTGGAAAAAGGCTAAATTTATACGGGTTACTACCCTTGGATCGAAGGAAAATGGCGCCCTCAATGCTGTATAATTAATCAATATGTTAAACAGATTAGGAGCATTTTTCTTGGATATTTTAGAAGTAGTTGTCGGAGCCATTGCTTTATTCCTTTTCATCTATCTTCTGGTGATGCAGCCTCATAAAATTAAAGGGTCGTCTATGGTTCCTAATTTCCAGGACGGAGAGTATCTCCTAACTGACAAGATTAGTTACGACTTTGGCACCCCCAAAAGAGGCGATGTAATCGTGTTTAATGCCCCGGTAGCCCAGGGGGAAGAATATATCAAAAGAATTATCGGTCTTCCGGGAGAAACTGTTTCGGTTCGGGATGGCAAAGTATATGTAAATGGTCAGATTCTTGATGAAAAATATTTGCCTGCCGGTTTACAAACTTCCGGCAACTTGTTTTTGCAGGACGGCCAAACCGTAACTGTTCCTGCCAGCCAATATTTTGTTATGGGGGATAACCGGCCTAACTCTTCTGACTCACGGGCATGGGGATTCGTTACCAGCAGGGAGATA
>JBEKGU010000063.1:0-3594 GCA_050012635.1 Candidatus Microgenomates bacterium
TCTAATATGAGATAAAAACAAATTCCGGCCGATTAGCAACCAAACTTTTAGATTTTTAGTTAATTTTTGCATAAGCCAAAAGGTGTCTTACCGCCTCCTCTATCGGAATTTCTTCAATTGTCAAGCCATCCACCGGATAGTTTTGCAAAATCTCGGCAGCAGCTACCGCCGTGGTTGACCGGGGGACCGAAATTAAAACCTCAGGATATGCGATTTTGTTAATTTTCCCGATTTTTCTTAACTCTCCCAAATCGGTTTCCTGAGACAAATTCACTTTGATCAATTTTTCTTTGGCGTAGATTCCTAAAAATTCTTCAAACATACCATCAAAGATAATCCAGCCGTCATTTATGACTATCACCCGTCTCGCCAAATTGGCCAAATCATCCATATTGTGGGAAGTCAGAAGTATTGTAGCTTCCGACTTACGATTATAATCATAAATAAAATCACGCATTTTAGCCCGGCCTATTAAGTCCAAACCAATGGTCGGCTCGTCTAAAAAAAGAATCCGGGGTTTATGCAGGAGGGCAGCAATTAATTCTAAGCGCATCCTTTGACCTAAGGAAAGTTTTCTTACCGGAATATTAACCAGCTTTCGGGCGTCTAGAAGAGTTGTTAATTCGTTTAAACTCTCCTGATACTCCCGAGTGGAAATTTCATAAATAGCTTTGTTTAATTCAAAGGTCTCACGGGCTGTCAGGTCCCACCAAAGTTGATTCTTTTGGCCCATTACCAGGGAAATTTGCTTTAGAAATTCTGATTTCCTTTCCCAGGGATTAAATCCCAAAACCTGCACAAAACCTGAGGTAGGATAGAGAAGACCGGATAAAGTTTTCACCGCGGTGGTCTTGCCTGCTCCGTTGGGACCGATAAACCCGACAAGTTCTCCCGGCTGAACAGAGAAAGAAATGCTTTTTAATGCATGCACCTGTTTTTTCTGAGACTTTATTTCAAAGTCCTTAACCAGATGTTCAACAATAATCGCCCTGTCCATCTTAATTCAGATTATACAGCAATCTTGAGGCAAAAATTGAAAATTGAAAATTATCTCAGTACCTGTCTTTTTAATTTCTTTCCGGGGGTAAAACGGGGAGACCGGTGATCTTTGATAGTCACCATTTTATCGGTTTTGGGAATTTTGACGGTCTTACCCTTCATCGGAATAACTCTAAATGTTCCAAATCCGGATAAAACTATTTTTTCGCCTTTAGCCAGAACACGGCCAATTTCTGATAAAAACACTTCAACGGCTTCTGTGGCTGCCTTTTTAGTCAAGTGGGCTTTCCTGGCAACTAAATCTGTCAATTCCCGTTTTGTCATTTCCTTACGTAGACAAGCATAGACAAAGATTAATAAAAAGTCAATAGCAGGGCTTAAAATCCGTATCGGGACATCGACCCGTTGCCAATTCTCACCCGGGGAAGGTCAAAATGTTTAGCTTTACAAAGTATGCTACCGGGGTTTGTAGTAAATGCCAACTGATAACCTAATTGAGTTAACAACTTCTCGGCAGTGACGCTGGAAAAACCGTAAGGGTAAGCAAAAACTTTGGGGTTATTTAAACCTTTTTCACTCAGTTGGGTATCGGCCGTGGTTATTTCCCTAACCATTACATCCTGGGCAACTTGGACATTCTTGTGTGACCAAGTATGATTGGCAAAGAAAATTCCCTGGCCGGCAGCACTCTCGATTTGATCCCAGCTCAAGTACCCCGGATTATTCACAAGACCGGTGGGCACAAAAACGGTGGCGGTAAAACCCATTTCCCGCAAAATGGGAAGAGCATTTAAATAAAAATCATCATAACCGTCATCAATGGTAATCAGTATCGACTTGGCAGGTATTTTTGTCCCGTTATTGAAAAAATTAATCAGGTCATTAGCCGTAGCCGAAACATAACCTTTATCTTTAAGATACTGCATCTGCTGACGGAAAAAATCAGTGTCAACGGTTAAAGCAGTTTGCTTTTTGTCAGCCGCTGCCTTTGCGTCCTGAATATGGTGATACATTAGTGTCGGTAAAAATACGCAGGGACCATACAGAGAATTCATTTGGGCGAAAGTTAGAGGCTTAGGGGTGGGACTAGGAGTAGGAGAACCCAACTTCGCCGAGGCTTCGCTGGGTAGGGGTGTAGGCGTGGAAGTATTAGTCTTACGTGGTGTAAACTTTAAATAGGCAGCTGCCACGATAACTATCAAAACTAACCCAAAAATTGGCAGATTTTTCTTGTCTAACATGACTGCTTCACCTGGCTTTGGTAGTATCACTGGCTCTGACTTCGCGAATGGCTGTCACTTTAATTTGTCCCGCATACTCCGCCTCTTTTCCCAGCCTTTGAGTAATCTCATGGGCCAAAACAGTCAGGGCATCATCATCCACTTCTTCGGGTTTAACAACTACTCTAACATCACGGCCTGCCTGAAAAGCATAAGCTGAGTCAACACCGGGGAAACTCCCGGCAATTTCCTCAATCTTACCCATTCTTTTGATGTACTCTTCATGCGGTTCGTAGCGCGCTCCGGGCCGCGATCCCGAAATAGCATCGGCAGTCCAGACCACAACCGATTCAACTGAAGAAAAAGGTTTATCTTCATGGTGCTCAGCTACAGCAGCTACTACTTCCTTGGGCAACCCAAAACGTTTTAAAGTAGAGACCCCTAATTCCACATGAGTTCCCTCTTCTTCCGTAACTACCTTGCCGATATCATGAAGTAAACAGCCCAAACGCACAATATCCACATTGGCTCCAATTTCATTCGCTATTGCCACACCGATCTTAGTTTCTTCAATTGTATGAATTCCCAAGTTTTGTCCATAGGAAGTTCTAAATTTATAGCGGCCGATGAGCTTAATCAGATCCAAAGGCAAATTGAAAACTCCACAATCCTGAACAATAATCTTGCCTTCTTCAACCAAAACATCATCCATCTCACCCCTTACCTGTTTAATTACTTCTTCAATCCGCGAGGGCTGAATCCGGGCATCTTTAATTAAAATTTCCAGAGCCCGGCGGGCAACCTCTCTTCTTATAGAGTCAAAGGAAGAAAGCCGAATTTCATTTGTTTCATCAATTTCTATTTCGACCCGGGCCTCTTTTTCAAAAGCCCGAATATTTTTACCCCCGGCACCTATAATCCTACCTTTAATATCTTCGCTGGGGAGAGTAACTGTGGACACGGTATATTCAGCTACATAAGAAGTGGCACCATGCTTCATTGCATCAGCCAAAATTTCTTGGGCTTTTTCGTTAGCTTCCAATTTGATCTTTTCTTCAGCAGCCCTGATCTTTTTGGCTATTTCTCCGGTTAAATCCTTTTGGACCTCATCCAAAAGTACCTTTTTTGCTTCATCGATAGTCATCTGAGCGGTTTTTGCCAAACGGTCTTCCAACTCCTGGTGACGTTTTTGGGCTAATTCCTTAGATTTCTCTAATTCCACCCGCTCTTGGCGTAAGTCTTCAACTAAAATCTTTAAATCTTCAGATTTGTTATTCCTGTCATCGTTTGTCATAATGAAGCTAATTCTACTCTTCCCCTATCACCCGGTCAATCACTTCCCAGGTAAAACCTTTCCGGGCTAAAAATTCCTTTT
>JBEKGU010000064.1:0-3578 GCA_050012635.1 Candidatus Microgenomates bacterium
CTGGCACTAGAAACGCGAGGAGGACCGCTTCGCTATACCGTATCATTTTCTTCATAAGCCACACTCCACTTCCGGATTTGCGCCTGGAGCACCCTGCGGTTCCGCGCTCCAGGAAACGGCAAAATTGGCAAAAGTGAAGAAGGGTTTAATCCGGGTGTTTTTAAAGGCGACCTTAAGTTGGTCGTCATTTTCTTGAGTTTGTTCAAAAAGGGGAGCCACCGAGCCGGAGGAATTACTACCAACCGCTTTATCAGGGTTGTCCTTAACTGTGAACAATAAATCGCAGGGTTTGCCTAATGACTTGGCTAGGGCGTCCTGGACCAACCCAAAGTATCTGGTTTCAATGGTGGTTTTAACAAAAGCGGAATTGCAGCCGATTTGCACAGTATCCCTTTGGTCGGTCTTATCGATTTGAACCAAGTGGGTTTGACTAAACCAGGTGGTAAAAATTGCCGGGGAAACGCTAACCCGAACGCTTTCTAAGACCTCGTGCCACACCTGTTTGTTATCATTCATAGTAGGATGGTGCAAAGTGCATAGTGCATATTTACAAAGTTATCCACAATTCGTCAATAGCCAAATTATGTTATACTGGGGCCATTGTTATGAAATTGCAAATTCTCCAGGAAAATTTGAGTAAAGCCCTCACAAATGCCGCCAGATTTACATCAGTCAGGGCTCAATTGCCGGTTTTGGGAAACATCAAACTCTCGACTCAAAAAACTAAGCTTCTGGTGGCTTCAACTAATCTGGAAGTGGCTGTAGTAATTTCCGTTGGGGCCAAAATTGAAAGTGAAGGGGATATTACTGTCCCCGCAAAGACAATTACGGAATTAGTGGCTAATTTACCGGTGGGAACAATTAGTCTTGAAGTTGATAAAGAACAGCTTAAAATTGAGTCAACCAATTTCAGCTCCGGCCTTTCCGGAATGAACGCCTCCGATTTTCCGGCAATTCCGGAAAAAGTGGACATTAAAAATAGTTTAGTATTACCCAAGGAATTATTATTAGGTGCCTTGTCCCAAGTAATTTTTGCGGCATCGGTGGACGAGACCCGGCCGATACTAACCGGAATTTTATTTATATTCAAAAAGGACAAACTGGTTTTAGTGGCGACGGATGGCTTTAGGCTATCACAAAAGGCTATTCCCGTTAAAATCGAGGGCGAGGTAGAAACCCTGGTTTTGCCCAAATTTGCTATTAGTGAAATTAGCCGATTGGCGGGCGAAGATGAGGAAATACTTCTCAATTATAAAAAGACAGATAATCAAGCCGTGTTTGGATTTTCAGACACCATTCTGTCTTCCCGGGTGCTTCAGGGAGATTATCCTGATTACGAAAGAATAATTCCCAAAAGCTCCGCTGTTAAAATCGCCGTGGATAAGGAGGAAATGCTTCGGGCGGTCAAATTGGCCTCAGTTTTTGCCCGCGACTCGGCTAATATTGTTAAAATAAAAGTGGGTAAAGACACATTAGGTTTCTCTGCTGAAAGCTCTACCTCAGGGAGTCAAAAAAATAAAATCGACGCTAAAGTTGAGTGGAAAGGTTCGGTAGTTGAAGATTTTGAAATTGCTTTTAATTACCATTTCATAGAAGAGTTTCTTCACGCAGTCAGTGGAGAGGAAGTATCGATCGAATTCTCTTCAGAGAGTACCCCCGGAGTCTTTGGTGACCCGACAGACCCCACTTTTCTGCATCTCATCATGCCGGTCAAGATTCAGAGTTAAGGAGACACTATTGCCGGAAGATAAAAAACTGCCGTAAGCGGGTTTGTATATCCGGACAGTTTTGCCGTCCCCCTCAGAATAAAAATGGGTGACAAAAAAGTTGAATCGGATGAGTCGTATAAATATCCCAGTTCGACTGTTTTTAGGACGATATCGCTTAGTTGATCTTTAGCAATATCGGGTAAATTAACACTGCCGTCATTCAGGCTAACTAAAATGGCAGTGTTGGTATTTTTTGTGAATCGGGAATAATTAAAGATATTATATTCAGTAAGGCCGGGAGTATAACTCAGGCCGTAATTTATTTCTGAATTTAAAACGGTTCCATCGAGAAGCACCTGAACATATGCGATGGTTGAATTGGGATCCTGGGTTAAGATAGGATAGTTTGTATTTTGCAGAGAGTAGTTGAGTTGAATTATTTTGGCAGTAGCCTTATCGGTAACCTGAAAAAGTTCCTGACCGGCCTTGGGAATTAAATAAACGAAATTAGAAAAGCTAAGGGAATTAGCTGGTACTTGAATTTTATTATTGAGAAAATCGGTAGCAATTGCCTGTAAAGCCTGGTCGGAGAGTTGTTTATTAATAATGCTGGGAATAATAGTAGCGGGATTCTCGCTTGGACCAAATTTAATTTTGTTTATTTTGGGAGTAATTGTTAGAAAGTTGTTTTTGTTATTCCAAATTAAAACGGTTCCGTTTACAGCATCCGAGCCCTCGATAGGACTAGTGGTAAAACCCAGACGGGAAGCGATGGCACCTGCGGCGGAGGTGTTAAGTGTTGTGGTGTTTTGTTTTTCTAACACAGGCAGAGTTGCCGGGAAGTTAAAGTTCGATTGTTGAATTTCCAAAGTAGAGGATAAGCCGGTTTGAAAATAATTTGGAATATTGGGAGTTGGTAAAGTGTTTACAGAAGTTTGGGTTGTGGAGTGATTCTTGGTAGTGACAAGAATATAGGCTACGGAAATAATGGCTAAAAGAACGAGTGAGATAAAAATAATTATTTTAGGTTTTTTTAACATTAATATTATTATACTCACGGTATTTGGCCGCAGTTATCTGAACATCCATAAGGAACCGATTTAGGAATATTGGGTGGTGCCATCTTTAAGCCAATAAATTCATAATGCAAATGTGGCCCGGTGCCGTCGGAGCCGGAAAGCCCGATAACTTCACCCATAGTTACTATTTGGCCATCCTTAACGTTGACCACAGAAAGATGGGCATAACGGCTGGAAAACGCCCCGCCGCAATTAGAAGAAATATCTACATACACAGGCCGGTAGGCACCACTGGTGTAAACCACATGGGCAACTCCACTGTGGGTGGCCTTAACCGGGGTTCCCATTCCGACGCCAATATCTATTGCTTCGATCCCTACGTGGGAAAAACCGCCATTGGGTCCTTGGGTTATTTCGTATGACCCGTCTACCGGCCAACCCGAGGGGCAAGTGTCTGGAGGATTACCGATTTTGATTCCTAACGAGGCCGCCGCCTTGGCCCCCACCTGTTCCGATTCGTCTGCCGTTACCGTTATCGTATCAGAAATTAGCGAATCATTATAACTGGAGCCCTTAATTACCTGAGTATATTCAAAACTATAAGGTTGAGTGGGAGAAATAGTGGTTGGGATATCATTTCCGGTAGGGATGCCTGGGGCGATAGTCGGACAAGCCGGGCTAGATTTTTCTTTAACTACTTTACAATCATAGGCAATTTGGATATTGGTGAGAGATCCCTTCTTGGCGGTGATTATTATGGTGTACTTGATAGTTAAGGGTAAATCGCTATTTTGAAAGGGTCCTGCCGGATCGGCGACTTTGCTGACATCAATATAGGGGGAAATGATTG
>JBEKGU010000065.1:0-3566 GCA_050012635.1 Candidatus Microgenomates bacterium
AACTTCTTCTCCTGTAGCACTTTGACGAACATCGGCCTGGATATTATTTGCAGAGATACTTCCTGAGCTGGTTGAATTATTGTAGACAGAATCGTTAGCGTGGCTTATAGAATCGATGATTGTTAGCATAATGCTTGGTCTTCCAATAGGCTCGGGATTAAAATCATCTATGTTTGCCAAAGTTATTTGGGTGTAGCTATAAATTCCGTTTGCCGCTTTCGAATAACTCTTTTCTTCATATTTATATTCAAGTGGATATTTTAGAGAAAAATTATATTTGGTGTTGGTATATGTTTTCCAATCTGCTGTTGGATTTGTGGTTGCGGTTGGAGTGGGGGCAACTGTCACATTTGGGGTCGGGGTTGAGACATTAACCCGTAGTTGATTGGTTTGGTAAAAATAATAAACCACCAGAGCCAAGACAGAAATAAATAGTAAAATCAGGCCGGTAATTAATATCCCACTGACTTTTTTGGGAGCAGGAGGCATTGGGGAAGCGGGTAGGATTTGAGATGTGGGTAGTGAGATGGGGGGAACAGATGGTTGCTCGCCCAGCGTAGTTCCACCTGGCGGAACGAAGTTGGGAACTGGTTGATTGGGAACGTTCGGATCCATTAATTAATTGTAGCACAACAAATAATATCGAAAATATCGTAGAAAATAGCTTCAAAAGACGACGTCTTTTGAAGCTAAATTTTATGTTGTATTTAATTCCTAGTGTATGGTCCCTGATGTTATAATTGGCCAATGATAGTTATTCTCAAACCCGGGCAAAAGTTAGCCCAAGAAGATTTTGAAAAGGCCAGGCAAGATTATGAAACATATATTAAAATTACAATTGATATTGAAAGAAAAGTTGTGGCTTTGGGGGGAGAATACCACTCCGATGCTGAAAAATTGCTTTTGGAAAACGGTTCAAAACAGGATGATATCTGGGGAGGCGGTTTTGACTTAGATGATAAAAAATTCGTGGTTAATGCAATTATCAATTTACGCTCAGGTCGGAACGACTCGGCGGATATTTTAGATCCTAAAATTAGAGAAAGATTTTTGGTTTTGGCTAAAGAGGTATTAAAAGACTATGTCCAATGAAGAGAAAAGAAATCTCAAACTGAATTGTTATTCCGATTTTCAAAGATCGGCCATAACTTATGTCCAAAACCCTTTCGGTAAATCTCACTTAACTTTCTTCAATCATGGAGAAAAGCTTCTTAATGAGTTGGGTGATGAAAAACTGTTGGGTGAGTGCAAGCTAATTAGAAGTAAAATACTGAAATCCCGACGGTTTAATATTAACTTAGCTGATAAAATTTTAACCGTTGGTATTCTAGCCTCGCAAGGCTAAGTGACAAGAACAGTTCTTGTCAACTAACTACTTAGATTTTAAGTGTGGAAAGAATCTTTAGTATCATATTTCTCTTGTCTACTCCTGGATAGTTACTTGTGGTAATCGAATAAGTAATTCCGTTTTGAACGCCGTTGTAAAAATATCCCTCTGGTTCTTGTGTGCTTCCTGGTGTATGGCACATTTCAATCGTTTGGTTTGAAAGTTGGACTTGTTCAATAGTCCCAAGGCTACAATTAATTTCATTATTTTTGATGTTCCAACCAATTCCAACAAGTCCTATTATTTCTTTTCCGCTGTCAAACGTAGCCCCTTTTTCTCCATGCATACCATCTTGAGTGTTTAACGTCCAAGTAGATGGATATTGGATAGAAAATTTAACATCTCTTGTTTCTGTATACGTTTTCCAATCTGCAGGAATGGCGGAAGTGGTAGATTCATTGGTTAGATCAGAGGTGGGTAAGGGTGTTGATGTAACTGTAATTGTTGGCTCCGGTGAGGCTGTTGGTGTGGAAACATTAACTTTGAGCCCGTTAGTTTGAATAAAGTAATACCCAACTAAGGCTAAGACAGAAATAAATAACAAAACCAGGCCGGCAATCAAGACCCCACTGACTTTTTTAACGGGTGGAGGTGGGGAGACGAGGGGTTGTATTGGCCGGACTGGTGGCGTGGGAGGAACAGGCGGTTGAAAAGGTTGAATTGGTTCGGCTGGAGGAGCAGATGGCGGTGCCGGTGGAATTGGCTGGTTGGGCAAGTTGGGATCCATAAAATAATTGTAATACTATTCTCTGCAGCAATCCAGAGTTTTTTTAACTATAGCTTCAAGTTTTTCAAATACGGACATCTTACCCTTTTCCCTGCCGTTTTCATCTATGAAGTTAATATTTTCTTCTATTTTGGCAATTTCTTTTAAATCTATGGCCCGGAGGTTAATTCCCCAAAATAGGGAATAAAGTTTGAATGATTTGTCAAAAAGATCCTTGGCTTCTTGGTCATGACCCTTTTTAAGTTCCTTTGTTCCAACTTCCAAAAGTCTCATTGAGGCAGACAGGAGATGCTTGCTGATGCACCAGACTTCTCCTTCGTAATCCTTGATTATCTTTTTCATCAGTTCCGTGCGCATTGATCTAACTTCGTTTAAAAGATCAAGATACTTTTGTTTGCCCGTTTTTTCGGCTGTATAGAACAGATGTTCCTCAATGGCGATAAGGTTCATTATGCCAATTGATAAATCTTCATCGGAGGAAAGGTCTATTTTTTTTTCTCTGGTTACTTTTTCTACCTTTTCAACTAAGGATGTGAAAGTCGGGTTGTTCATTTTCTGGTAATGAAAAACATAATTATACTACCCAAAAATAATAAACTCACCGGAAAGACTACTTTTTGAAAGTTAAATAGCTGTTTGCCCTTAATTTGCCGGACTTTTTTATCTAACCAAAGAGCTTTCAAAAATAAAATCGTTCCGAATGCAGTTCCAAAGATCAGTTTATCTATGCCTAAGATTTTATTAAATGGGTGGCCGATAATTTCTGAATGCCAGAGTGGCAGCATAACTGCGGCATAAGTTATTAGGATTATGGCAATTTGCAAGACCAAATAATTAACAGATTCCAGTTTCTTGATTTTTTTCCTTAGCCACTCGGCAAACCACAAGGATGTGGCTAATAAGAGCCCCCCTACCCAGATTCCGGAAACTGTATCATCAACTCCCAAATAGCGTGATAAACCTAAACCGGCGCCCACGGCCACGATACAAACGGGACAGAAGGCATAAACTGGGATAGGCAATAGGGAATAGTGAATAGTGAATAGTGAAAGAGAAAGCAAAAGCGATTTAAAAACCTTTTTCATTTAATATTGGCTTTCAGGTAGTCAATTATGGGAGTGTCGCCGTCAATACACTTGCCGTCGGGAGTAAAGAGGAGGGGTGTACCAACTTGGGTGGGGTCAAGTTTACAAGAGACGGCTCTGTCAATCATTTTTTGGGCATTAGTGGTATCCGTGACCTCAAACTTATCCCATTGGATTTTATCTTTTTTATCCCAACCGGCAATAAAATTATCGACATTTTCACAGTGGATACAACCCACCCGCCAGTAATATTCAAGCTTAGTAGGTAACGGTAATTTGGTTAAAGTAGGAGAGCTGGAGTTGGAAGAACTGCGGGAAAACAAAAAAATTCCCCCACCAATAATTAAAACGGTAATGCCAATGATTA
>JBEKGU010000066.1:0-3565 GCA_050012635.1 Candidatus Microgenomates bacterium
GGCTTGATCGCCATGATGGAACAAGACGACACTATCGGACCGGTTAACTTGGGTAATCCCAAAGAGTTTACCATCCTTGCTCTGGCCGAAAAAGTGAAGGCCATGACCGGTTCAAAATCCAAAATTGTTTATAGGCCCTTACCCCAAGATGATCCCATGCAGCGCTGCCCGGATATTAGTAAGGCTAAAAAGCTGCTTGATTGGCAGCCTAAAATTGCCGTCGACGAGGGTTTGCAAAAAACTATCGAATATTACCAACAATGATTTACAAAAACATAAATTTTGCTGCGGATGATTTAAAAGAGAAGGATTTTGGTGGGGATAGTTTCATTCACTGCGATTTTGCCAAGGCCGACTTTAAATTTATCTCTTTTAGAGAATGCAAGTTTGAAAGCTGTAATTTTTCAGGGGCCCTATTAAACATCACTAGTTTTACCCGTTGCAGCTTTCCGGATAGTAAACTTAGTAACTTGGATTTTGCCGATGTTAAGATTGACCAATGCGATTTTACAAATGCAGTCATGGAGAACTGTGTTTTTCAGCAATTAAAAGCCGGGAATAAAAGTCTCAGAAAAGAATTTAATCTCAGAGGCTGCAGTTTTATGAATACGGATTTATCTCACAGTGTGTTTGTGTGGTGTAATTTAACTGAAGTTAAATTTGGCTCGGCCAAACTGGTTTCGACTATTTTTGAAAAGTGCAATTTAAGTGAATCTGATTTTACCGGAGCTGATATCACCGGCGCCGGTTTTGAAAATTCCCACATCGATAAAACACTTTTGGATGTGGAAGGTTTTGTCAGTTTCGGGGGCTCCAAGGGTTTCAAACTTTCTCAGTAACTTTGTACTCCAAGTATTTCCCTAACATTAGCCTGGTGTGGGCATCAAGGCCGGGCAGGGCCGAAAGCAGGAATCCGGAAATAGGTAATAAAATAAACTCCAGTGGGGACAGAATAATTCTCCATGCAGGCATAGTTTTGGATTTTTTGGGTTTATAAAAACTGTCGATAATTATGGTCACGATTAACGGAACCAAGGCCAGGGTCAGTACAAAGGAGGACATTTTGGGAACCATATACCCCAGAGCGGTTCTGCCAAAGGCAGGATTAAGAAGAACCGGGATGGTCAGACCGATGGTAATTAAGAACCAGTAGATAGGCCAGGAAAAATGTGAGAATAGCGCCCAAATTAGCCGGGTGGTTTTATCCCAAAAAGGGACACCGGGAGTTAAGAAATAATTTTTGATAATCCAGGGATCATCAGAAACGCCATATGCCCAGCGCTTGAACTGTTCGTACTGGCTCTTAAGAGTTTTCCAGAAACTGGTGGATTGGGCAGCGTCAGCATAGACTGGCAAATAAATCGGTTCAACTTCCACACCCCCATGCATTTTGTAAAAAGCTTTAAAGAAAATTCCCCAGTCCTCAGGAATTTTATCCGCATCCCAATAACCCACTTCATCCAGGAGTTTCAGGGACAGGGAATAGTTTTGGGCGTTGATGAGTCTATCCTTGCGGGCCAGTTGGGACAGGTTCCAAATTGAGCCCATGGTATTAGGGACCCGGGTGATAGCCGGAATTTCCCAAATGTTATTATAAAAAAACACCGCCGCTTGCCAGAATCTTTTATAGCGGTTGGGTTCATCAAGAAATTTAAAAGTTAAATAGGAAAAATGTTTGGGGTGAAATTTATGGTCGGCGTCGGCCGAAGTCACGGTAATGTAATTAATATCCAGTTTTTCTTTATCCACCAATTCCTTTTTAGTTTGTATTGCCGCATAGCGTTCATTGGAAGATTTACCTACCACTTCCCCGCTAGCCAGATTATGAATAGTAATAAATAAATGTCCAAATGTTTTGTCAAATTCTTTTGTTAATTCCTTTACTTTTACTAACCTTTCATTTTCCGGTTCTTTAAATTCCATTGCCAAAACTACAGTCAGCTGTTTGGTTGGCAGGTCCTGCAGGGCTAAGGATTTAAGAGTTCGCTGAAGAATGTATAACGGTTCCCGGTAGGTGGGGATAATAATGATATGATTCACCTTTTGCCAGTAAGGAAAGGATTTTAGATCAGCCAGCCAATTGTAATTCATTGAAGCTTGTATTCTAATGTGGGAGATGACTACAGTTACGGCAGTTGTTACCGACTGGTAAAACCAAAAGATGTTAAAAATGAGAATAAAATAGGCAACCACATTGGGAATTACCAATATTCCCCAGTAAGGAAAAAGAATTATATTCCAGGAGACAAGGCCGGGAAGAATCTCTAAAGTTCTTTGAATGGCATGATCGTGCCGGGTGACAAAATTTCTAAATTGTGACATTTTATTTTAGGCCTGCCTGCGCAGGTAGGCGGGGGAAAAGTGGCTGACCCGATTTTACTGATTTACCTCCAAACTGGTCCAAGATTTTCCGAGCAGTTTCAGGCAAGAATGGCTGCAAATCAGTGGCAATTTGCCGGATTGCTGTAACATAATTTTGTAAGATTTCGCTGATTTGGCCATCTTTAATTTCCCAAGGTTTCTCTATATTAATCTTTTTGTCTGTTTCAGTAATTTCCGCCCAAATTATCCCCATTGCTTTGTCAAATTCAAACTTATCCAGGTGTTCTATTATTTGAGTACTCAATTGAAAATTGCCTGTCCCGCGAAGCCTTGGCGAAGTGGGAGAAATTGAAAATTGAAAATTATTTGTTTGACAAAGTTTAGCCACCCTGGAAACTAAGTTTCCCAGCCCATTTGCCAGGTCAGCATTATAAACTCCTTTGAGTTTTTCTAAGCTGAAATCAACGTCTTCAATTGCCGGACCATGGCGAAGGAAGTAGTATCTGACTGCGTCGGCACTGAATTTTTCTACTAACTCGGTTGGGCGGATTACGTTACCCAAAGATTTACTGATTTTTTGACCGTTGATATTTACAAAGCCGTGACTATAAATAGTTTTAGGCAACTCATAACCGGCGCTTTTAAGCATTGCCGGCCAAAGAAGAGCATGCCAGCGGGTATTGTCTTTGCCTAAAATATGAACGTCTGCCGGCCAGAAATCGGGAGCCCCGGAGATATAATTTATCAAAGCATCGAACCAGACATATATAACAAAGTTGTTATCATCAGGAACCGGAATTCCCCAGGAAACTCGGGTAATTGGCCGGGTAATTACCAGGTCATCCAGGCCATCTTTCAAAAACCCGAGCATATTTTTTCTTTGTGAATCCGGTTTAATAAAATCGGGATTATTTTTGATATGTTTAACTAAAAAATCGCGATATTTTGACCAGCGGAAAAAGTAGTTTTCTTCCTCAATTTTCTCCGGTTCTTTATTTGGGTGAAGTGGGCATTTACCATCTACTAAATCGGAAGAGTTTTTGAAAGACTCACAACCAACACAGTAAAGACCCTTGTATTTACCCTTATAAATATCTCCGGAGGCTTTCACTTTAAGGTAAAATTCAGCCACGGTTTTGATGACTTCCTTGGCCGAGACCAATTTTTTCGGCTTGGAATTGTTTTTGACGAAATTTTTCACTTCGGCGACGGTCAGTTCCCTTTCTTTCATTTGGGACTGGCA
>JBEKGU010000067.1:0-3539 GCA_050012635.1 Candidatus Microgenomates bacterium
CAACCAATTATTAAATATTTCCTTCTGATTTTGGCCATTGCCAGTGTTATTCCCTTCGCGGGCATTAGACCCCAGGTCCAAACCTGGCTATTTTTGGCCATTCTTATTAAAGTCATCTTTGATCAAGAATGGTGGAGAAAATTACGTTTCTTTTTACCCCCCTTTTTTCTTCTCTGGGCCAACTTACACGGAGGCTTTGCAGTGGGGTTAGCTACTTTAACAGTAATTATGGTGGTCAAGAGTATAGGACTCAGAAAAGTAAATATAACTGATTTACTGATAGTCGTTTCCTCCTGGCTGGTTACTTTAATTAATCCTTATGGCCTTAGACTGTGGGGAGAAATTATATCAACTCAGACCGACACCAATTTAAGGTGGCGGATAGCCGAATGGATGCCCTCTATTTTTTCCTTTAATTTCCCCTTTATTTTTCTAGCCTGCCTTTCAGGCACCTTAATATTTCGATACAGAAAAAAATATCTTCCGGAAGAATTAATTGTTTACCTGGCCTTCCTGATAGAAGCAGTTTTAAGCGTGAGAAATATCCCCCTCTGGACAATAATTGCCCTTCCCCTAACATTCAAGGCTTTTTCGCAACTTACTGATGAAGTAAGCAAGGTGCAAAAGGGAACTGAAAGGCTGCAAAAAAGCTTGCTTTACGCAATGCCGATCGCGATTTTAATTCTTATCAGCCAGATATATTTTGACCTCAGATCATCCCCAAATCAGAACAATTTTTATCCTTCCCAAGCAGTCAGTTATCTAAAAAATAATTTGCCACCAGGAAATATTTTTTCCGATTATAACTGGGGCGGATACCTGATTTGGAAATTACCCGAGAAAAAAACTTTTATTGACGGCCGGATGCCCAGCTGGAGATACCCAAATTGCCCACCTAATGAATCCTGTAATGCCATGCAGGATTATTTGGATATCAGTAACGGCAAAAAAGATTACCACCAGTTTTTTGATAAATATCAGATTAATACGGTTTTGGCTGCCATCCCTCAAAAACCCACTTTATTTGATCGAATTGCCATGTATTTTCAAAAATCCAATTTTAATTTAACTACCAAGTTATTACAGGACGGCTGGAAAAAAGTCTATAAAGACAACGTTTCTGTTATACTTCAAAGGTAAGGTGGGTGGGCCAACCCAAGGTTGGTCGCCCTCGGGACGACGGGACGGTTTATGTACTACGTCTACATTTTGAAAAGTCAGATCACGGGCAAATTGTATAAGGGATCCTGTCAGGATTTAAAGATTAGGGTAAAAAACCATAACGCTGGTAAGGTAAAATCTACTAAGTCCGGAAAACCTTGGAAATTAATTTATTATGAAGCTTTTGAAAATAAAACCGACGCTTTGAGAGAAGAACTATTTTTGAAAAGTGGAAAAGGTTACGAAAGAGTAAAATATCTGTTTAGCAAGCCAGGTGGGGTCGCATAGTGGACTAGTGCAGAGGTCTTGAAAACCTCCGTGGCGAATTTTCGTCACCGCGAGTTCGAATCTCGCCCCCACCGCCATAGATACAGGTTTCCTCCCAAGGAGGACCCACCTTGGGTGGGCGAATCCCACCCTCACCGCTTATCTGGCTAATGTCATTCCCCAAATGTTTTTGTATCGGGCCCTTTGCAAAACTTTTGCAGCTTCAGAAAGAGTGGCACCAGTGGTAAAGACGTCGTCAAATAAAACTAGGCACTGGGCACTAGGGATTAGTGGATAGTTAGGACTAAGAACAAAAGAACCATGAGGGGAAGAGAGACGCTCACGGCGGGAGAGCTCAGTTTGGGAAACAGTAGATTTGGTCTTGATTAATAATTCCGGAGCAAATTTCCAGCCAAATTCAGCAGCAATTAATTTTCCAATTTCCTCAGATTGATTAAATCCCCGCCAATTCTGCCGGTGCCAATGAATGGGAACAGGAACAAGCACTGCATCGTCCAAAACCGGCAAACTAAATTTTTGATAACTTTCGACAAATCTGTTTGCTAATTCCTTTGCAATTTCTAAAGCAAACTTGTATTTCAAGGCCAAAATGGCTTTTCTCACCACTCCATCATACCTCCAAACAGAAATTACCCGCTCAAAATTTGGCACCCGCTGCTGTTTTACCTGTTCAACTTTCCTTAGGCAATTATCACAGATATATTCCCCTTGCCGGCCGCATTCTAAACACTTAGTTGGAAATATTAAATCAAAAATTCCCATATGGGGATATAATATCAGTATGCAGATCTTAAACAAAAAAGCCAAGTTTGAGTATGTCATAGGAAGTGATGGGCTTGAAGCCGGGTTGTCTCTCTCCGGCGGAGAGGCTAAATCGATTAGAAATAACCGGGCTGATCTGTCCCAAGCGGTGGTACGAATTTTAAATAACGAAGCATATTTAATTAATGCAAATGTTCCGGTCGATGGAGCCGTTAATTATAATTCCACCCGGATGCGGAAACTGCTTTTGCATCGCCAGGAGATTACTCAACTGGTAACTAAGGCTAAACAGCAAAAATTGACCTTGGTACCCTTAAAACTGTATACTAAGGGCCATCTGGTAAAGCTGTGGCTAGCCCTGGGCAAGCCTAAGCGCAGGTTTGAAAAGAAGGAGTCCATTAAGCGCCAGGATATTGAGAGGGATCTTGAGAGAGAGTTAAGTTAATGGGGACGATCGGTTTCGACGGGAAGCACTTTTAAAGACTGCAAGCCGAGTTTGATTATCACTCGTTAAACAGGAATCAAAACTAAGCGTTAATTTATTTAATGCTCCGAAATATCAGGTAGCATACGCTGTCTGATTCGGCATCTTGAGAGATGCGCCTCCTAACCGCGCTTTCAGGGTGTAAACCAGTTGGGATGCTGTTGCTAGTTCGATTTAGGCTATCAGCAAAAGAAATCTAATTCTTACCCTGATTAATTTTGTTAATTCTTAGATTAGGGAAAATTAAAAATTTCAGCCCTAGGCTGATCCGCCTCTGGCGGAAACCAAGCTTGTAGTAGTTTTTTAGAGTCGCTTTTCGGACGCGGGTTCAATTCCCGCCGTCTCCACACAAAAAATCCGGGCATAACAGCCCGGATTTTTATAGGTGAGCTATATCTATCGAATATAATTTACTCCCTGAGAGGAAGATCATTTTCTTTTCCTTTTCCGAGACCACTAAGCCATTGGCCCCAGCCAACAGATCTGATTGATAATCCCCTTTGTAATCCCCATTTTTATTAAGAACGTAAATTTTCTTCTCTTGGGGATTTAAGATGTAAAAATATTGCAAATCACCATTGGTATAAATCATATTTGCCCCGTTCAAACTAACTTCCTCAGGAATCGGAAAATCCTGGGGAGTACCCTGAGAGAATTTTAGAATCTTACTGCTACTGGTTAGGGCAAAGATGTTGCCATCAATCGTCCAGGCTATGACATTGGAGAAGTCCGGCTCCACCCCGGACGCCAGCCAATTTTGCTTGGCCGCAAAACCGGTATCGCTCCCTATATATCTCCAAATCGTACCTCCGGCTTTATCTAAAAGGTAAATATTTCCGGCATA
>JBEKGU010000068.1:0-3464 GCA_050012635.1 Candidatus Microgenomates bacterium
ATTTTGCCGATAAGAAGCGGTAACAATAAAAATAAGATGCTCCCTATATAAAAATGCCAGGAAAAAACTGAAATAATACTAAAATCGAATTGGAGAAAGAACACGAATACAATAAAACCGAGTAGATAATACAAGAAATATGCAGGAAACAAATAGGGAGCAATTGAACGCAGTACAAAAAAACTAAACACCACTAAAACTCCAATAGCCACAAAAAGCAGATAATCCTTCATTAAATTTTCTTGACAGTAAATTCCCCCAGGGTTAATTTATTAATTAAAGCTTTTAGGATTATCCTTTGCCTCAGCCTTTTATCCTCAGGCAGCCAGTCGGAAACCACATCCGCTTTTTGTGTCAGATCCATCCCCATATTTTTCCTCTCTTCCTGAATCCTACGAATCAGTTTTCTGGCTTTAGCTTCCTCCTCCAATTCAGGGGTTATCTTTGTATCAAGCTCCACCTTCTCTTCACCCTTAATAAATTCAATATCTTTTATATTTACTTCGTCTTTAATTAATTGAAGCAATTCTTCACTAAAATCTGAACCACTTACAGTTACCTTTGCCAAAGCCTGGCTAACCGGAATGCCCGCCATTTTTCTTGCCGCGTGAATCTTCTCAACTACCTTCCTAACCTCTTCCATGTCCTCTAATAATTTATCTGCCTGAGCAGGCAGGGCATTTATACTTGGCCAGTCCGTCAGGTGAACTGACTCTTCTTTAGTTAGATTGGTATAAATTGCATCCGCCGTAAACGGCGTAAAAGGAGCAATTATCTTACACAGAGTAGTTAAACATTGATAGCATGTCGAATAAAAAGCTTGTTTATCTTTTTCATCTGCGGCCGCGGGACCAACCCTATCCCTAGAACGCCTCACATACCAAGTTGATAAATCCTGCAAAAAGCTCTCAATTTCAATCGTGGCACCATATGGGCTATAACTCTCCAGTTTCTCAGTAGTTACACCTACCAATTGATCCAACCTGGTTAATATCCAATTATCTAATCCAGACAATTTTGATTTTTGATTTTTGATTTTTGATTTTTCCAATGGAGTCCAATTGTCTAAATTTGCGTATATCACAAAAAAACTATATATATTCCAAAGTAACATTACGAAACGTCTATTTACGTCACTGACTAAGTTTACGGAAAACCGGAAACTTTCGCCCGGAGAAATTACCGAATAAAAATACCAGCGCATGGCATCTACTCCCACAGTGTTGGCCACTTCCCAAGGATCAATCACATTTCCCTTGGATTTACTCATTTTATTGCCTTTTTCGTCCAGTGCGAGGCCTAAACAAATTGCGTTTTTGTATGCAGTCCCGTTTTCGAGAAGTGTCGATACCGCTTGGAGAGTGTAGAACCAACCTCTGGTTTGGTCTAAGGCTTCACAAATATAATCTGCCGGGAATTTATTTTTAAATTCATTCTCATTTTCAAATGGATAATGGAGTTGCCCGTAAGGCATAGCTCCGGAATCAAACCAACAATCCAAAACAAAAGGCAATCTTTTCATCTCTCCCTGACACTTTTCGCATTTGAAAGTGACTTCATCAATATATGGACGGTGTAAATCTAATTTTGATAAATCGTTTCCTGTTAATTTTTCTAGCTCAGCAACACTACCAATCGGAATTGTGTGGTTACATTTATGACACCGCCAAATAGGCATCGGAGTTCCCCAATAGCGGCTCCGGGAAATCGCCCAATCACGGTTCCCGGCTAACCATTCCCCCATTCTCCCTTCTTTAATATGCTCAGGCACCCAATTAACTGACCGATTATTTTTGATTAAATCATCTTTAACTGCAGTAGTCTTTAAATACCAAGAAGTTAATGCGTAATAAAGAAGAGGAGTTCCACACCTCCAGCAAAAAGGATAAGTATGTAAAATATTTTCTCTTTTATAGATTAATTCTCTTTTTTTCAGATCTTCTATAATCGGTTCGTTGGTTTTTTTAACAAACATACCAGCCCAAGGGGTAACTTCTTTTATAAATTCTCCTTTCTCGTTTACCAAATGTTTTTTGGGTAAATCAAATTTCTTACCCAGCTCAAAATCGTCTTCTCCATACATCACTGCCGTGTGCACAATTCCGCTTCCCTCTTCCATAGCTACAAAATCTGCCGGGACCACATAGAAAGCTTTTTTGTCATATTTAATAAAACTATAGAGAGGCTCATACTCAGTATTAACTAATTCTTTCCCCTTAAACTCTTTTATAACTTTCCCTTTTACTCCCACAGCTTCAATTCTGGATTTGGCCATAATATAACTCTGATTGTTTTCTTTAACCTCTACATAAATCTCATTGGGAGCAACTGCCAGAGCCACATTTCCGGGAAGTGTCCAGGGAGTAGTTGTCCAAGCTATAAAATAGGTATCTTCCTTACCAACAACTTTAAACTTAATATAAATTGCCGGATCCTTCACCTTATCTTTATAGCCCTGGGCCAGTTCATGACTGGATAAAGAAGTGCCGCATCTGGCGCAGTAAGGAACCACTTTATAGTCTTCGTACATAAACCCTTTATCCCAAATCTGTTTTAATATCCACCAGCCGGTTTCAATATAGGAATTTGTCAAGGTCTCGTATGAATTGTCCATATCTATCCAAAAACCGATTCTACTCGTCAATTTCTTCCATTCATCAACGTATTCATAAACACTTTTCCGGCATAGGTCACAGAATTTATCAATACCATAGTCCTCAATTTGAGGTTTACCAGATATACCTAGTTTCTTTTCCACTTCAATTTCAACCGGAAGTCCATGGCAATCCCAACCGGCTTTTCTTTCGCAATAAAAACCCTGCATGGTTTTAAATCTGGGAATTAAATCTTTGAACGCTCTGGCTTCTACATGGTGAACCCCCGGTTTACCGTTTGCCGTCGGAGGGCCATCATAAAATACAAATCTTTTTTTGCCTTTTTTATTTTCTACACTCTTTTTGAAAGTATTATTCTTATTCCAATCTGCCAAAACTTTTTCTTCCAGTTCGGGAAAATTAATTTTTGAGTTTACCGGGTCAAAATAAGGGCGATTAGCCATATGAAGCAATTCTACTACAAACGCTTGCCTACATTCTAGTTTAATTTCCTCTTTCTTTATTTATAGATGGAGGTGGGTCTTCGCCGGCTTTAAGGTCAGGGTCAAACTCCTCATGAAAAGCCGCATCTCTAAAGACGATCGCGCCGATTATAATAGATTCTTTAGGGCTAATTCCCCCTTCCCGTAAAATATCCTTTCCGATTCGCCTACTTAAATCCCTTGCCGTCTGATTACATATCCTTATTTTTGGAATAAACACCATTCCCTTTCATCATAACAGAAAAAAATTAATGTATTTTACGAAGGAAAGCGGGGATTTCAAATTTCTCGCCAAAGACGTCTTCATCCTTGTGTTGAGGTTCTTCCTCTCCTGACTCCTGTTTATCTTCCTCCCTATTCTCCCTAT
>JBEKGU010000069.1:0-3439 GCA_050012635.1 Candidatus Microgenomates bacterium
CCCCACTCCCCAGGCCGGAGACTTAACCCAATATAATCAACCGGCAAATTTTGTGGTTCCCACTCCCACTCCCGCGGCCAAAAATAATTCCAATAAATCCCCGCTTTTGGCCTATCTGCTTTACGGTGGAGCATTTGTCATATTATCCGGAATTTTATTTACAATTATAAAATTACTAAGAAAGAAATCTACTCCTCCGCCTACACAAATCCCTCCTATACAATATCCGCCGGTTCAACCACCCCCTTAGAAGTTATTTAAGCCTGGAGACGTGGGCATCAACCAACATCTGAACAAGTTTTTCAAAACTGACTGCAGGCTTCCAACCTAAAATTTTCCTGGCTTTCGATGCGTCTCCCACCAACGGTCCGGTTTCTGTCGGTCGGACAAAACGGTCATCAACTATCACATGGTCCTGCCACTTGAGGCCCACATAACCAAAAGCCACTTCGCAAAGCTCCCTAATTGTATGAGTTTTACCGGTAGCCACCACAAAATCATCCGGGGTTTCTTGCTGGAGCATCAGCCACATCGCTTTAACATAATCTCCGGCAAATCCCCAATCCCTTTTGGCTTCCAAATTCCCTAAGGCCACTTTGCCGTTTTTATAAATCGGCTCTCCTTCCTCATTTAAATATTCACTGGTTTTTACGCCCAACTTGGCACAAGCCGCAGCATAGGTAACTTTTTGGGTAACAAACCCCAATCCCCGCCGGGGAGATTCATGATTAAATAAAATACCGTTGGCAATAAACATTTTGTAACTCTCCCGGTAAATCCGGCAAATGTTATGAGCATAAAGTTTGGCGGCGGCATACGGATTAGCGGGGTTAAAAGGTGTGTCTTCTGTTTGGGGAATTTCCTTCACCCAGCCGTACATTTCCGATGACGAAGCCTGATAAAATTTAGCGTCGGGTTTACTCTCTCTAACTGCTTCCAGTACCCGATGCGCGCCGATACCGGTTATTTCAGCGGTGTGGATTGGTTGTTTAAAAGATTCGCTCGGTGCTGATTGGGAAGCCAAATTATAAACTTCATCAGGCATAACACTCTTTACGGTGGAATCGATAGACACCGGATCCAACAAATCCGCATAGATAAGGTTTAAATCCTGCTGAATATGGGCAATATTAGGCTGTAAAAAGTGGCTGGTTTTCCTGATCATCCCGAAGACTTGGTAATTTTTCTCTAAAAGAAGCTCAGCTAAGTAGGACCCGTCCTGGCCGGTAATTCCGGTAATTAATGCCTTTTTCATTTTCAGATACTTCTTATTTTGCCTGGTTAAAGTTTAAAAAGCAAGAGCAATAAAAACAAATCGCTTGACAGGTCTATTGGTATTTGTCTAAGATTAGAGTAGTGAAAAAATATTCTCAAGGAACTATCCAACTTCTTCCCATTTTAATACTGGTATTGGCTATTCCTCTTTTTGTTTATGGGGCAATGAAACTAAATTTGGATATCAGAAACCATGCAGCCTCGGGCAGACTCATCCCAACAAGTGTCCCCATACCCACTGTTATTCCTTGCGTTAAAACAATCTGCCCCACAATTTGTTTCAGTCAGAAAGTACTATCCGCCAGCTGTAGATCCTGTTTAAATCAAAGGTCTTGTCAACCTAAACCCACGCCTACACCTAAGCCTAGGCCGACAACTTCCCCACGCCCCGTTCCAACTTCTGTCCACATTGTAAAACCTCTTTAGAAGAGATAAATTTAAAGAGTGAATAAGTACCTGACCCGTTTTAAGTCTTTGCCTGTGGATACCAAGAGAATTTTTACGGTGGGGATGATTCTGGCATTCGCCGTGGCTCTACCTTTATCGGTCACCCTTTTGTCTTCCCAAAACTTTGACATCAGAAATCATGCCCAAAGCCTGACTCCTGAGGCCATCGCCACTTCTTCCCCAATAGACACCGGTGTGCCCCTCTTAATAAAAATCGCTCTAGGGACCCTAATCTTCTCTTTAATCCTCATAGTTATCGGTATCAAAAGAAGCCGATCAGTGGTAAAATAGGTCATCTGAAAGGGGGCGATTTATTTTATATGTTTGTGGTCAAAAAAAATAAAGGTGAAAGTGAAGACAAATTAATTGCGCGTTTTAAGAAAAAAGTGCTCAACGAAGGTCTCCTCTTGGAGCTCCGGGACCGGGAGCGTTATAAAAAGCCGGCTGAAAGAAGGAAAGAACAAAAATACCGGATTAAGCACATGATTGAGCTGGAGAAAAAGAGGAATTTTTAAGCTAATCCTTGGGCCAATAAGCACCAATCGCCTGCTGCAGGTCTTGTTTAAATTGTGAATTTTCTCTTAGATCGGGGCTACTGTTTCTGGTTAAAATTATTTGGCTAATAGCCTCAATACTGCCAATTTTTTTCAGTCTCTTGGCCGCATCTTTGGGTTCCATCATTTGCCCTTTCTGGGCGTCATCAGAACTGCTAACCGCAGCCATACGGGGCCATTTTTCCGCCATATCGTGAATAACTGCCATTTCCAGGGACTCTAAAACATCGGCTGGGAAAAAAACCATTCCGCCGTTATTTTCTTTCATTTGGAAAACACGTACGGCAGGTTCTGGTTGTTTTACCACTAAAATTTCGCCTGGTCTTAGCTTAATGGTTCTCAATCTTTCTCCTGTCATATTTCCTCGATTATACACCTCCCTTGTAACTTGACTTCACTTTTGTTAAAATTTGCTCTCATGGGGGGTGTTTTAAACTATCTTAGGGAGGTAAAGTTGGAGCTAACGAAAGTCACCTGGCCAAAAAGAACGCAGGTTATTAGACTTACCTTGATTGTCTTTGTAATTTCAGCTATAGTAGCGGGTTACGTCGGAAGCTTAGATTATGTGTATACCAAACTCCTGAGTTTCCTAGTTATCAAATAATATGGATCAGGCACAGGTTACCGTCGACGAAAGAGGCACCGGAAAGAAAAGAATTCCCGGGCATATTGTTATCGGCGCCACTTCCGACCCCAGGGCTGTTTGGTATGTAGTCCACACCGCCTCGGGACACGAAGCCAGGGTATCTGAGACCTTGCGCCAGAGAGTGGAAACTATGAATCTCCAGGGCCGGATTTTTGAGCTCTTAGTCCCCACTCAGGATAGAGTTATCATCAGGGGCGGCAAAAAAGCGACTATTAAAGAAAAAATCTTCCCCGGATACCTCCTGGTTAAAATGATCTTAGATGACCCGACTTGGCTGGCAGTCCGGACTACTCCGGGCATTACCGGCTTTGTGGGCGCCGGGGCCAAACCTACGCCTTTATCTGAACATGAGGTTATTAATATTCAGAAATTTGTGTCTGCTCCGGCTCCCCGGTTTAAAACTAAATTTAGCGTGGGCGAAGCAATCAAGATTACCGATGGTCCGTTTGCAGATTTCCTGGGCACCATTCACGAGATGGATGAGGAAAAAGGTAAAGTTAAAGTCCTGGTTTCCATT
>JBEKGU010000070.1:0-3434 GCA_050012635.1 Candidatus Microgenomates bacterium
GCATAACAAATCAGGGCATTTTTACCATCAAAACCGGTGTAAAGCATATAGTACAGCCCATCCAGGCGGGTAATCCGGGGATCTTCAGTTCCCATTTTTTCATAATCGTGCTCCGGGAAGATAACCGGTTGGTTAGACCTCTTAATTACCTTATTATTTTTGAGTTGACAGTAGCCGATAGAGGACACATCATTTTGATCAAAGGTCCGGTAAAACATATGGGTAATACCGTCAACTTGGATACAGGCGGGGTTAAAAACAGCCTTGTTTTCGAAAGCCACATCAGTCTTTTCCAGGATTATCCCCTCGTCTTTAATTTTGAGCATAATTTAAACCTAGTTGCTATTATAGCAGATTCAGCCCGTAATCTTGGATAAATGGGGAATTTTATGGACTAAATACGCAGCGGCAAAAGATAAACCGGCAACCAAGGCAAAAAATAAGACATCAAAAAGAGGCCGGGTATAAAAATACTTACCAAAATAGAACCACAGGGTTTCCAAAAAAATAACATGGATGAAAAAAACAAAAAAGGATAGTTTAGAGAGAGTATTAATGATTGAATTGCCCCGGTCGGATAATGAAAACAGATAATAAAATAAACCGGCGATTAAAACTGTATAAACCAGGACACTTGGCCGCCATTGGGAATAAAAAGCCAGATAATTATAAGTTGCTAAATAGGTACTCCGGCCTTCCCAAAAAACATAGACGCCCATGCCAACCGTGATTAACAATAACCAATATTTACATTTACTAACCAACTCCAGAATTTTCTCCTGATGGTGGGAGGCAAACATTCCTAAAATAAAAACATAATAATTAAATAATGCCATATCAACCGGAAAGGGATTGGTAGAATTGTGGTAATAATAATCACGGTATAATAGGCATAATTCAATCAAACCCAATAAAATAAGTACCCACCGGTTAGAGATGGTTTTGTATATTTTGTGGAGTAAGGGAAAGATCAAATAAAAGATTAACAGCGAAGGGATAAAATAAAGTTGATAGGAAGAGTTGCCGGTCAGGAGGGCCTGGATAAAATTAACGTGATGAATTTTATAAACGAAGAAATAATAAACCGCACTCCAGAATAAATAAGGGATGAAAATCCGGCTGAATCTTTTTTTGAGATATGGCCAAAAACCGGCATTAAAATCGTAATTTAGTTCCAGAACAAATCCGGAAATCATAAAAAACAAAGGCACCGCAAAACGGGAAATTTGATTTAAAAAAATAGAAACCGGGAAGGCAATTAAATTATAATGCGAGGCTTCCAGTGTCCGGGTAGAAGTGTGAATAAGAACCACCGCCAAAATAGCGACCACCCTTAAAGCATCAATCGCATATATGTTTGTTTTTCCGGAAGGACTATTCACAGTGTAAAGCCGTAAGACATTGGGCCTTGGCAGCGGCAGGAAGACTGTTACAAGCGGAACACTGGGCTGAGGTTGAACCACCGGCTGCGGAAGCCGGTTGACCGGAAGGGGCCGTTGTCGGAATGGCAAACTCCATAAAATTTATTCCGGCAGGAAGATTAAAAACCGAGGAGTCAGCCACTCCGGGATTACAAGTATAATCAAGTTTTTGATCGGTGTTTATTCCTCCCGCAGGCGCGGCTCCGGGTGCAGCCGGCTGGGCCGTAGCTTCCGGGTTAAAAGCCATTTTAAATCCGGTAGTTTGACCCTCTGTCCAAATATAAGAAGTTGTGCCATCCACAATCATATGAGATTGGGTAGTTTTTCCGTCAGTCGTTACCGCAAAATCTCCGCGCATTTTCCCGGCACTCACCATAACAGTTCCTTGGGTAGTGTCATTAGTAAAAGTACAAGTTTGGGCTATCCCTTTGCTAAGTAAATCTTTCAAAGAACTTGGCTGATTTTGATTAGCTGACTGGGTACTTTCCTGAGAGGTTGGAACGGGAAGCGGATTAGCAGATTTCTTACCAAATACAAAGAAACCAATAATTCCTAAAACAACCAGAGCAGCGATTACTAAAATTACTTTCTTGTTCACAACCCTATTATACAAAATATTTTCCTATTATCAAGAACCTTGGTTCATTAGGAATTATTATGTAATCTCAAAGTCCAACTAACTAAAGCCGCCAGCAGCTCTTTTATTTTTTCTTTTGTGTATTCATCTGTCAAGTTAAGATGCTCATCGAACTTTTCTCTGGCACTACCGATCATTACTTCCGGCCGATTAACAGGATGCATATTAGAAAAAAGAAGAATCTGCCTTAAATGATTCTGAGCCCGGGCGGTTCCCAACATCCCGGGAGAAGCTCCCGTAATAGCCACCGGTTTATCCTCCCAAGAATTGTCCCCGTAAGGCCGGGAAGCCCAATCAATAGCATTTTTTAACACTCCGGGAATGGAATAATTATATTCAGGGGTAACAAATAAAATGGCATCTGCCTCTTTAATAGCTTTTTTAAGTTCTATTACTGCCCCAGGAGGATTATTTTCCAAATCCTGATTGAAAAGAGGAATTTCTCCTAAATGTTCAAAAATATTAAGAGTGGCATTTTCCGGCACCAAATTCTTAGCTGCCCTAAGAGCTGCTTTATTATAGGAACCGTTTCTTAAACTCCCGGCAATCCCTAATATTTTTATCATCTGATATTAATATGCCATTATAACCCCAACTGCAGTAAAATATTAGAATGGCTAAAACTAAAAAACCCAACTACCGGAAGATTTTGTTAATTGCGGGCGGAATAATCCTCGCAATTGTAGTGGTAATTATAATTCTTAACGGTAGGCACTACTTCAGCCGGCGGTCTATCCGCCAAATTCGCCAATTTGTCAGTTCTTATGGCACCTGGTCGCCTTTAGCGGTCTTTTTTTTGATTCTCATCAGTACCGTTATTCCCCCTCTGCCTTTACCCGTTCCCCTGGTAGAAATAGCTTCCGGAGTTCTGTTTGGTTTTTGGTGGGGATTTATAGTTACTTGGGTTTCGCAAATCGGCTCCTCACTTGTTGCCTTTGCTATCTCCAGACTCTTCAGAAAAAGCTTCTTAGGAAAATTTCTGAATATCAAAATTCTCAGCGCTTACAAAAATTTTCTGGAGAAAAAAGGGGCCACAGCAGTATTTATTACCCGGGTAACTATGGCCGCGCCATTTAACGTCACCAGTTATCTGGCCGGATTTACCCATATGAAATTATGGAAATTTTTACTGGCTACAGTATTCGGAACCATTACCGAAACCGCTCTCTATGCTTTTGTCGGCAGTAAACTTCGGGGCTCACATTTTAATTTGTGGTATCTATTTATTATTGTGGTCGCCACCAGCGTCATCGGCTACATCCTTACATATCTGGTCGTCCACTTTTCCCAACCCAAAAACTCTAAACCACTACCTTAGGATACATATAGGCCGACAACAGTGAAATCAAAAACGCGGCTATTAAAAGAATCCCCAA
>JBEKGU010000071.1:0-3351 GCA_050012635.1 Candidatus Microgenomates bacterium
ATTAACTTTTTCAACACCGGTTTTTGCAGGTATAACAGGTAAAGATAAAATGGAACCAATAACCCCCAAGTTGGTTTAATATACATTGCCAGGAAAAAAAATATCATTGACCAGGCTATTTTTTTATTAACCATAAGTAGGAATGCACTCATCCCCAAAAGGGCGACCAGGCTATCGATTTGACCCCAAGCACCGGAAAGAAAAACAGTTAGGGGATTCAGAACAAAAAAAGCCGCAGCCATAAGTGCCCTGGGTTTTTTGCCGGTTAATTTAACTACCAGTTTATAAATTATGACCCCCAAGCCCAAATCGGAAAGAATCGGAAGGAGTTTATAAAGAAGCAGTTCTCCATATTTATAAAAATAGACAATGAAAAAGGCCGGGGGAAATCTAACAATGTTATGCATCTGGGCCAGCCAATACCTATGCTGAAAAAGCCAGGAAAGTCCGGCAAAAATCCACATAATAACCGGCGGATAATTAGGATATGAATAGAACCAGGTATGATTGCCAAAGTAGTATCCCGCCGGGCCCCATTCCCAAAATTTTTGCCCCCATTCAAAAAAAGTTAACTCATCTCCAACGATCACTTTGTTTACCAACACAATCCGGGCGACGAAACCAGCAATTAAAATTAGGACCAACCACCAAAAGTTATTTAACTTTTTTGGCATAATAAAAAACTATCCCGGCCAAACTTAGTAAACTAATAATATTAGTAATTGTTCTAAGCGGCGTATTATAAAGTTTTAAGCTAACGACGTGGCTACCCGCCGGAACCGTAATATAAATTCTCCCCCATTGCTCACTTTTATCCATAAATATATGAGTTTCCTTTCCGTCAATAAAAGCACGCCAAACCGGATAGTTGAAAATATTAAATCTAATAATACTTTCTCCCGGGGTGGACAACGTAGTGATACTCGCCCAATTGGTACCGGATTTCGAATTACTAATTTTTGCATTTCCGGAAAATACCTCCGCTAAAACACTCCGGGCCTGGTTGGGATCCATCACCGCGGTTATCGGTAAATAATCCCTGATCCCCGCCTGCTGTTGAATTCGCCAGGCCTCCCCGGAAAATTTTGCGGCATCCGTAATCGGACCACTGTGAACCGGTTTAAAATAATTCCAATTAAATATGATCAAACCAAGGGATACAACCGCAAAAATAAGTATTCTGAATTTTTTTGTAATTTCCAATAAATAACCCGCGGCAAGTGATAAACCCAAAACTGAAAGACTCAAAAAGCGCCAGGGAAATTGAACAAAAGCCAAAATTGGAATCGCCTTCCAAATAAAAGTAGACCTCTCATGACTCATAAAAGCTCCCATTAGACCAACCAGAACGCCAAACACCGCAATATAGTCAACAGTTATAAATTTTTTCTTCCGGATAATCTTAACAAGGAGCCAAATCGAAATGATCAGACCTAAAATCCAGTGAAAATGGCCGACAGGGAATGCCATTCCGTCATTCGGACCAAAAACAGAAGGTCCATCACCCCAAAAACGGGAAATAAAAAGCTGATTTAAAGTAGCATAATGAGCCCAATACTGAAAATAATCGGAAACCAAGCTATTTATGTGAACATATTTTTGTTCGAAAACTGCCGGCAAAGTGAAAAAGGCTGAGAGACATAAAGACAGTAACCCCGAAACGAAAAGTTTTGGAATAATTGAGAAAGCCTTAAACCGCAGTAACCAAAATATGATCCAAACAGCTAACACAGGAGCAAATATCATCAGCATAATGTTATGGCTCAGTAAGAGCGCGGCGAGGGTTAAAGCAAATAATATTAGGTGAGTAGTTTTTTTAGATTTAATGAGGCGGTAAGAAAACAACAATATCAGAGGAAACCAGATCCAACTCCACGATTCGTTCTGTGCGCCTCTAACATAGACGTCTACTGCCCGATAAGGTGCCCAGACATAAAACACTGCGGATAATAGGGCTCCCCAACTGTCAAAAAATTCTCCGGCCAAAAAGAACATCGTAAAACCGGAAGCAACGATACCTAGAGCAAAGGTCAGTTTGACTGTATTATTAAAATTTACCCCCACTATTCTGAAGATCTCCCCCACCAAATACGGCAGCGGCGGATAATAATTAAATAGCGGGAAACCGTAGCCGTATCCCATATCCGGCACCCAACGGCAAGGAATCTGAGCGCCCTGAAAACACTTTTCCATTTCCAACTGGCGCATCATTTGCAAATCATCATGCATATTCCAGTAGAAATTATTTTTAAATAACGTTCTGGAAGCTAATATCCCTACCACCAAAATCAAAAATACCGGCAATAATTTACTTAATTTTTTTAACATAGATAATTAACGACACTAAAACTACCAAAGAGATAGTATCGAGAACCAACTTATAATTCAATTCATTAAATCGAAACTCAACTATATGCCCACCTTTCGGTAAGTCCAGTGAAATCTGGCCAAAAGGAAAACCCGCCATAATCACAGCCTGCTTTCCATCAACGCTGGCAGTCCAACCGGGAAAGTAATATTTATTATAGTAGACTAACTGTTCAGATGTTGTCGTAGTTTGGATCTTAGCATTTAGCCCATCGGTACTTAACACAGTAAAATTTATCGGACTATCGGAAAATATTAAGGGATAAACTTTGTTGGGCCTCTTTTCAGTAGCCAGGGGTAAACGCAGATATTCTTCTTGGAGGGTTAAATAATCGCTGCTGGGAATGGGAATGGGAATATATCTATTTATGTAATAACTGTCCATTCTTTCCAGAAAATCATGAGGTTTAAAATAATTATAATTAATACCCAGTGTCAATAAACCCAAAGCTACCACCACAATCCAACTTAAATATTTATGGATAAAATATTTAAACGACAGCAAAAATAGTACAGAAGAAAAGGTCGTCAGAGTTAAAAATCTCCACGGAAATTGGAAATAAGGCAAGTACGGGATACTATCCCAAATAAAAGAGGAACGATAATTCATCATAAACACACCTATGAAAAAGACAATAAAAGACCAGATTAGAAGGGTCCTTTCCACCACTGTAAATTTTTTCCGGTATACGGCAAAAAATATCCCACCCAAAACAAGCAGAATTAAATTAATATGCCCGATAAAAAAAGACATCAAATCATATGGTCCGGGAACAGAGGCTCCATAACCGAAATAAGGAGTGATTAACTGCCTAATTGTCGGAAAATGATCTTTAAAGTCAAAAACTGTTTCGTAGGCCATAAGCTTGCTCTCGATGATTGCCGGTATCCAGAAATAGGAACTCAATAGCAGGCCGGAGATAATTCCCAGAAAATTGCTCACCAGAAAGTAGGTCTTGGACTTCTTAGGTGTAAATACCAACA
>JBEKGU010000072.1:0-3309 GCA_050012635.1 Candidatus Microgenomates bacterium
CCAATTTTCAAATCAGGACGTAATAAACTTCTTTGAATCTCGCGGAGTTAAATTAAAAAGGGAGAGAGGTGAGCGGATTTTTCCAGTATCCGATTCTTCGGCAACAATTTTAAATTGCTTAATTACGGAACTAAAAAATAATAATGTGGAAGTTAAATATAACTATGATGTTAAAAATATTTCCCGGGAAGGAGGTAATTTTTGTCTGAGTTCAAAGCAAGAAAAAATACTATCCGAAAATTTAATTATCTCTACGGGAGGTAAGTCTTATCCCGAAACAGGGTCAACCGGGGACGGCTACGTGTTTGCCAAAACTCTAGGCCATACAGTGATTACTGCTATACCCGCTTTGGTCCCTCTAATCGTCAGAAATAGAAATTTAAACCAGCTTGCTGGGTTATCGCTTAAAAATGTTGAATTAAATTTAATATCTAACTCCGAAGTATTTGCTCATGAATTCGGGGAAATGCTTTTTACCCATGTGGGAATCTCCGGGCCAATAGTGTTAAAGATGTCTAAGAAAGTCTATATTGAACTTACCGGCGGAAATAGGGTTACGGCGTATATTGACCTTAAGCCAAAATTGAACGAAGCCACCCTCAGGCAAAGGATTATCACGGAAACAGCTCTTACTCCAAAAAAAGAATATCAAAGTTTACTCTCCACCCTCCTGCCAAAATCTTTAATCCCCTATGCAATCAATGAAACCGGTATCGATAGGCACCAACAAAGCTCAACTCTAAATAAACAACAAATTGCTTCTCTAATTAAATTCCTCAAATATTTTGAGTTTAAAATAGACGGAGTCGAACCAATTAATAACGCAATAGTTACTCATGGAGGAATCAGTACAGATGAAATCGACCGGAAAACCATGGAATCTAAAATTATCCCGGGACTATTCTTCGCCGGTGAAATAATATGTCTGGATGGCCCAACAGGGGGGTTTAATATGCAAAAGGCTTTCAGTACCGGATTTGTAGCCGGGAATTCAGCCAAGGCTAAGATATAAATCTTCTAATTTTAGGAGAACCGTTGATTTGTTATGCTTAAGGCTCATTTGTCGGCTGGTTTTTGAGAAGTTATCCCTCATCTTTGGCTCCCGGGCTAAAATATCCATTCTTTTAGCTAATGTTTTATAATCATAAACATCCACCAAATAGCCATTTTGGAAATTATTAACCAGCTCCGGTAAGGCTCCGGTATTGGCAGCAATTACCGGTAAACCCGAAGCAATAGCCTGTAGGGTAACAATGCTCTGAACCTCATAGGGAGACATAATAGAAAAGCAATCAGCCATATGGTAAAACCCGGGCATATCTTCTTCATCGATATGCGTTATCCAGATAATTTTATTATTTACATTTAGATCAGCAGCCAATTTATGCAAATAATCCTCAATCTTACCGCTCCCGACAATCAAAAGTTTAATCTGCTTATGGGTGTAAGGTATGGCTTTGACCAAAGTTGCGACATTTTTATCCCTATCCAAGCGGCCTAAAAAGAAGAAGACCACATCGTCATCGGAAATATGATATTTTTTTCTTAAGCTAAAATTTTTGGGGCCGGGGCTAAATCTATTGGTATCGACACCATTAGATACCACAACTACAGGCTTAGCTACACCTACCGTCCTAAGGAATTTGGAAAAGGTAGCGGTCGGAACCATAATGGCTGTATACAAGTTATAAATAAATTTTATGTAAAGCTCGATAAACGGTTTTACCAACTTTTCCGGCTTTCCGGGAATCATTCTGCCAATTTGTTCCGGTGTAAAATGAAGTGCCCCGACTGTAGGAATTTTGTAAATTTTGGAGAGAATTAAGGCACTTAGACCCACGGACCCCGGTTCCTGGATATGAATAACATCAAATTTATTTTTCTTAATTAATCGCCTAAGGGGCAAAATTGCCAGAGGAAAAATTGTCCAGGGTTTACCCCGGTAAAATAAATCGGGAACCGATGGGGAACAGCAAATCCTCAACCCGGGAAATTCCGGAACCGGTTTTTTAAGAACCGGTTCGGGGCAAAATATCGTTACTTTGTGTCCCCGGCTAACCATATACTTGGCGATCGAGTCAGTAGAGGTCGACACGCCGGAAATAAACGGTAAGTAAGTTTCAGTTACCAGTAATATATTCATTGAGTTTTTTTATACTTTTCCAATCGTGTATAGAGACTGCCATAACCTTTTTGGCTTCAGTTTTGAGCCGTTTAATATCTGATTTAATTATATCTTTATCTACCAAATCTGTTTTTGTCAGGAGTACAACTTCAGTCTTTTTTAACAGCTCGGGGCTATATTTACCCATCTCAGACCTAACAATATCATAATCCTTAATTAAATCAGTACTTTCCGATGAAATACAGTGTAGTATGACCCCAACTTTTTCAATATGCTTTAAAAACCTGATACCCAAACCCTTGCCCTCAGATGCTCCTTCAATTAACCCCGGAATATCAGCCAAAAATTCCCCCTCGCACACCCCCAGGTTCGGTGAAAGAGTAGTAAAGGGATAAGCAGCAATTTTGGCGTGTGCCCGGGTTAATTCATTTAGTAAACTGCTTTTCCCGGAGTTGGGAAGGCCAACAAAACCAAAATCGGCAATTAACTTTAAAGATAAAATTAATTTTTTTTCGTCTCCTTCAAGACCGGGCTGATGATATTTGGGGGCTTGTTTAACTGAACTCCTGAACTCGTAGTTTCCCCGCCCGCCTAATCCGCCAAAGCACAAAAGTTTTCTGTCTCCGATTTTATCTAATTCATAAATTGTTCTGCCCGATTCCTTATCAATAATACTGGTTCCGAAAGGCAGGAATATCTCCATATCCTTACCGTCTAAACCTGCCATTTTGTTTTTTCCGCCCCCTTCACCGTTACCGGCAATAAAAAGAGTTTTACGGCTAAATTGGTTAAGGAGCGTCAGGTCAGAAGTGGCTACCACATAAATATCACCGCCCCGGCCACCATTACCTCCATCAGGACCCGAGTGCTCCTTTTTACCAAATGAGGTAATTCCTGGACCTCCATGCCCACCTCTAAAGATAACCTCAGCTGTATCTATTAACATTAGAACAATTATACCCTAAATAGTGGTATCCTTTGTTCAAATGAAAATGAAAAAATTCTTGTGGATAGGAGTTGTTATTCTGGTTTTTATTATCGGAGCATATTTTTGGAGCAAAAAAACTCCGGCTCGACAACAATCGAACATAATTTCAGTATCTCCGACTGCTCCGCCCGCACTTCTACCAACACCAACTCCGATTACACAAAATACTTCACCACCGGCAGTTTCTACCCCTCCG
>JBEKGU010000073.1:0-3293 GCA_050012635.1 Candidatus Microgenomates bacterium
AATCTTAAATTGAAAATATTTGATTTATGGGGGCGGGAAGAAGGTAAAGGTTTTACCAAGTTTAAAGAGGGCTATAACCCGAAAGTAGTTAACTTTATTGGCACCTGGGATTTGATAGTCTCTCCTTGGTATTACCTCTACAAAATTCTCGAGAAAATCAGATGGTTCATCCTAAAGCTTTTTAAATAATGCCGGATATCAGGCAGTCTTCAGAATATGGCCGCTATTTAGCCCAAATTGGTTGGACTGTAGAGCGGGTAAAAAATACGAATTACTTCATTAGAAAATTCCCGATAATCGGATCTGTTCTTAAAATTCAACGACCGGAGAAAATAGATCACCAAGTAATAAAAGAACTTCAGAAAAAATATAAAGCCTTCCAAATCATTCTAGAACCTAGTCCCTATTGCCTATTACCTAGTGCCTCGTTCAGACTAAGCAAATCTCCTTATTTACCCACTAAAACTTTACACATAGATATTTCCCTATCGGAGAAAAATATTCTAGCCGGTTTCAGGTCGGACATTCAAAGAGCCATCAAACAATTTTCAATTAACCAATTTAGCAATTATCAAGATAATTTAGAACAATTCAGAAAGGTCTGGAAAAAAGCAGTCGGACTTTCCAAATATGTGCCATCACCTAAACAATTAAAAGCTCTGCAGTCTTCATTTAAAGATAACTCGCTTTTTGTAACCACTTCCGATGAATCCGACGGAATTATTTTTTTACTGTCCGACAGCATTCTTTACTACTGGCAAGCTTTTTCGGATAAAAAGAGACGTTATCTTCCCAACCAATACCGGATGGTATGGTATGGAATTTTATGGGGTAAAAAAAGAGGCGCTAAGATGTTTGACTTTGAAGGCATTTATGATTCTCGTTTCCCTAATAAATCCTGGCTGGGCTTCACCCACTTTAAAAAATCATTTGGCGGAAAGGAAGTTGAGTACCCCGGTTGCTTTGTTAAGACAAAATTAATCTTCTAATTTTTTCCTTGTTTCCCTTAATTACCGCTTTTTGCTCCGGCCAGTTCATTGTTGGCAATTGTTCCAGATCAAACCATTGGAATACAATATCTTCTTCTCCCTTTTCTAATTTTTGCTGACCGGAAACTTGTTCGGTAACAAAAAGATAATATTCAGTAATAGCCCAAATATCTTTTGCGTAACTTAATCTTTCTTTTTTACCTAAATGAGAGATCATTTTTATCTGACTAATTCCTGTTTCTTCGGTCACTTCTCTTTTTGCTGCTTTTTCAACATTTTCGCCCTTTTTAACTCCGCCTTTAGGCAACATCCAATCCTGATATTTTGAGTCTCTAATTAGACCAATAAGAAGTTTTCCACTTTCTTTCCTGATAACCACTCCACCAGCAGTTTTTCTGACCGGAATGTTCTTAGGTTTTACGTACCAGCTTTGATCTATAACCATTATTCTTCAACATTGCATAAAAACTTATACTCGCAGGTTTTACAAAGGGGGCTACCGGAACATTTAAAGTCTGATTTTTCAATTTCGTCTCTTACCCGGAATATTTCTTTTTTAGCTTCTTCAAGTTGAGCTGCATTTCTGACGGCCGAGACCTTAGTCTGGTTTTCGAAGAAATAAAAACTTAAAACAATGTCTTCAGCCTTTTTATTAAAGGGTGCGGTCGGAATTGTAGTAGCAGCCAGCGCATAAAAAGCCAACTGACGACTAATATCTTTGTCTTTATCCATTTCTTTTTGGGTCGGGGGTTTTTCGCCGGTTTTATAATCAATCAGTTCTATTCTCCCCCCGGAAAGTGCATCCACCCGATCAATTCTTCCACCAATTTTTAAGGTGGAATCTAACGGTATAGTAAACGACTCTTCGGTTAAAATAGGAGTTACATTTTTATTAAAAGAATTTTTAAGATATTCAGATAAATATCCCACACCTTTTTCAAAATACTTCTGCTCATGAGTTTTATCTCTAAAACCCTCACCCACCCAATTTGTTTTAAGAAGTTCCAATAACATTTTCTTGGAGGGCTTTTCTCCCTCTTTAACTTGTCTATAAAAATCGCGCATTACTGCGTGCATACTGGTCCCAAAACTTAAAGCTGCCGAGGGAGCCGTAGGGATTTTTAAGATGTATTTTAATTTATAGTGTAAGGGGCAAACCTTAAAAGTATCAATTTGAGAATAAGAAAGATAATTAATATGAAGAGGCGACTCGTGATTAATAATTTGTGATCGGTGAGTAGAAAAATCTAAGAAACTTAATTGTTTTTCGCTTATTACATTCTGCTTGCCACTTTCAACAACTTTCTTCCCCAGTGCTTCCATTATAAAAGGCGACAGCTTTTTATCTCTCTTACCCTCTCCGTAATAATCGGCAGCGGTTAAAAATAATTTATCTTTAGCCCGAGTCATCCCCACATAAAAGAGCCGCCGCTCTTCTTCCATGTGATAATCACCCATCGGCAAAACTTCTTTAATTAACTCCTCGGGAATGGGAATTTGCTCACGGCGTTCCATTGACGGGAATCTCTGGGATACTAAATTTACCAAAAAGACTACCGGAAATTCCAGACCTTTTGCCGAATGTACCGTTAAGATGTTAACTGCATTTATACCGGTCCAATCAGTATCTGTTGCCAAGGGTGACTCTCCTAACTCGGCTGAGAGCTCCAACCAGTCAACTACTGCAGGAACTCTTGAGTCTTCGTGATCTACCTCATAGGTCTTTAATTTATCAAAGAACTTAGAAATATTGGCCGCCCGTTTTTCAGCATCTGCCGTATCGGGATTAATTAATTTTTGGATTAGTCCGGAATCCTGCAGGAAGTAATAAAGGATCTGTCCGGCAGTTTCTTTTCTAACCAGATCTAAATGTTTATTTACCAAATCTGTAATTTTTTTAACTTTGGTATCCCCAATTTTTTCCGCCGCCAGGAACATCGACACATTGTTTTTCCGGGCATAGTTACCTATTTCCGCCAGATGCCTACCGGTAACACCGAAGTAATCTATTGAAAGAAGGCGGTAAAAAGCCACCGAATCTTCAAAGTTATACAAAACTTTAAGGTAGGAAATTAAATCAATTACTTCCGGTTGTTTAAACAGTCTCCCCGGTCCCAGGAATTGATAAGGAATACCCTTACGTAATAGCGCCCGGCCAAAAGGCTCGGAATGATTATTAGCTCTAACTAATATTGCAAAATCTTTATAATCGTATTTATTTTCTTTTATCAACTGCTCTATTTTCTCTGCAACTAGTGATGCTTCATTCTCTACTCTATCAGAGTGAATAAACTCAATTTTCTC
>JBEKGU010000074.1:0-3233 GCA_050012635.1 Candidatus Microgenomates bacterium
TCCTCAATTGTCTTCTTGATTATTTTCCTAATCGGTAACTGGTTTGAAAAGACTATCTTTTCAGTTTTTTTAAAGCCTTTGGCTTTTCTTGGTAAATACTCTCTGTATATCTATTTCTATCACACAATGGCCATTGAGATTACTACGGAAGTGCTTATTAGAAAAGGGTGGATAAGTAAACCAGTACAAAGCTACTTCTATGTTTTATTTGCTCTACTTTCTCCAATTTTGGTTGTAAAGGCTTATAACATTCTAGTCCGATTAACTAATGTAACTAGAGAGAAAGAAGTCTGAACTATAACTGAAAATATATCTATTTAAACCATTCTATTTTAAATAGAATGGTGTAACATAGCAAATAAAACATGGGCTATTTAGAAGGTAAAAATATCCTGGTTACCGGGGCAGGTGGTTTTATCGGCAGCCATTTAGTTGAAGAACTATTAAAACAAGGAGCTAATGTTCGGGCCTTGGTATTCTATAACTCCTTTAACAATTGGGGCTTGTTAGAAAATTTTAGGAATCGGAATCTTTCTCACAATCTTGAAGTGGTGCCGGGGGATATTCGCGATCCTCAATTTTGTATGTTATTAATGAAAAAGCAGGAAATAATATTCCACCTGGCTGCTTTAATCTCTATCCCCTATTCCTATGTTGCCCCAACAAGTTATTTTCAGACAAATGTTTTAGGAACAATTAATTTATTGGAGGCGGCGAAATACGAAAAGACCGGAAGGTTTATTCATATTTCAACTAGCGAGGTATATGGGACAGCTCTTTATACTCCAATCGACGAAAAACACCCCCTACAGCCACAATCTCCCTACTCCGCTTCAAAAATCAGTGGTGAAAACGCAGTCATGAGTTACTATAATGCGTTTGACCTCCCGGTTTCAGTGGTCAGACCTTTTAACAATTTCGGACCCCGGCAGTCTGCCCGTGGAGTAATTCCTACCATTATCTCCCAACTGATATCCGATAAAAAAAATGTATCACTTGGCTCATTAGAACCGGTCCGAGATTACATTTTTGTCAAAGATACAGTAGAAGGACTTATACGCATCGCCGGCTCTGATAAAACAATGGGTGAAACCATTAACCTAGGAACTGGTAGAGGCTACAGCATAAGAGAAATTTTCAAAATAATTTCCCAAATAACAGGGAAAAACAAAAAAATTATCCAAGACCCCAAGCGAATTCGCCCCATTAAGAGTGAGGTCTGGAAATTAATATGTGATAATCGTAAATTAAAAAAATTAATAAACTGGTGTCCTCCAGCTTCTCTCGAAAACAAACTTGATACTACTATAGAGTGGGTCGCAAACAACTTAGACAAATTCCAACCTAACATATATAATATCTAAACTATGAAGGCGGTTATTTTGGCTGGTGGACTGGGAACCAGATTACAACCGTTTACAAAAATTATCCCCAAACCCCTGTTGCCGATTGGAGAAAGCTCAGTTTTAGAAATTCAAATTCATTGTCTTAAAAAGCATGGTTTTAACGACATATACATAGCCACAAACTATAAGGCAAAATATATAGAAACTTTTCTCGGAGACGGTAGTGAATACGGTGTAAAAATTACATTCAGCAGGGAAACAAAACCATTAGGAACAGTTGGTCCAATTGAGCTACTAAAAGATCAGCTAACCGAACCTTTCCTATTAATGAACGGAGATATATTAACCACTTTTAATTTTAAGAAAGCCTATGCCAGTGCACTAAAATTGAAGGCTAATCTGACTGTAATTACCAAAGAGATTATTACTCCGTTCGAATTCGGTTATGTCATTTCCCGAGGAAAATATATAACAGAAATAAGGGAAAAACCCCAACTACATCACGAAATTTTGGCAGGCATTTATTTCTTAAAACCAGAAATCTTTAAATTTATTCCGAAGAATACATATTACAATATGGATTTGTTAATTAAGAGTTTGTTCCATAAGAAGCAAAAAGTTGGGAAATATCTAATGCACGACTACTGGTTAGACATTGGTCGCTCTGATGACTATAAAACGGCCCAAGAAGTTTTTCAGAAACACTTTAGAAAATATCGAAATGATAAAAAATCATGAAGGAAAAGTACTAGTCCTCGGTGGAGCAGGTTTCATCGGCTCACACATCAGCACACGCTTTGTTGATGCAGGATATCAAGTAACGGTGATTGACGGCCTCCTCAGCAAAACTGGTGGACATAAAAAAAACCTGTGTGAAATCATAAAAAAAATCGAGTTTGTCCCCAAAAGAATCGAACAAGTAAGAGAGCTAGATAAGTACATCAGAAACTCTACCTTAATTGTTGATTGCATGGGGTGGACTCCGCACCTGTTAGCTCTGGAAAATCCTATTTATGACTTACAGCTAAACTGCCTGTCGCATTTATATTTGATCAACGCTCTAAAAAAATGCCCCCAGAAGAATGTTATTTACTTAGGGTCAAAAGGCCAATACGGAAAGTCATTAGAAAAAAGGGTAGACGAACGAACATGGTCACAACCCTCCGATATCCAAGGTATACATAAGTTGGCCGCAGAAAGCTATTTCAGGATTTTCTCGGAACCTCTAAATCTTAGCGTAGTTAGTCTAAGATTAGGAAACTGTTTCGGCCCTCGCCAGAAAACAAAATCAAAAGATATTGGTCTAGTTGGATACTTTATTGCCGCTTCTCTAAAGGGGGAAAATATTATTTTGTATGGAAAAACTAGGAAAAAGGCTCTAATATACGTTCAGGATGTAGCTGAAACGGTTTTTCAACTAGCCCAAAAAATGACCCCGGGATTTAATGTCTTTAATTATTCGGGAACAGAAATCTTTATAACGGACCTGGTTAAAAAGATCATTAATCTTACCGACTCTGGTAAAATTAAAATTGAGAGCATGCCGGAAAGGATCAAAACTGTCGACATGGGAAACACTCAAGTTAACGAACATAAACTGAAAACCAAATTGGGGCATATTCCAACTGCAAACTTAGATACTGCACTAGAAGCAACTATCAACTATTTCAAAGAAAATATATGATCTATCGTTGCGATTTAGCTCGCCAATATATACGTTACAAAAAAGAAATTGACCGAACTATCGTCAAGGTGTTAAACTCCGGTAGCTACACTCTTGGAAATGAAGTAAAAGCATTCGAATCTGAGTTTGCTAATTATCTAAAAGTCAGAAGCGTCACAGGAGTCGCTAACGGAACCGACGCTCTAATACTGGCGATGAAAATA
>JBEKGU010000075.1:0-3176 GCA_050012635.1 Candidatus Microgenomates bacterium
TTTTACAATTAATGGTTACCAATAAATTTATAACCCAGGAACAAGCTGACGCGGCCCAAAAAGAGAAATTGGCCTTTATCCCCAACTCTACCAATATTAAAGCCCCCCACTTCGTAATGTTTGTTAAACAAGCTCTGGTAGACCAGTTTGGAGAAGATATGGTGCAGAAAGGAGGTTTGGAAGTAACTACTACCTTAGATTACCAAATTCAGTCTATGGCAGAAAAAGCGGTAGCCGGTGAACTTTCCAAATTAACCTACGCCCATGTAACTAATGGGGCGGCCCTGGTCATTGATCCGGCCAGTGGAGATATTTTAGCCATGGTCGGGTCCAAAGACTATTTTGATGTAAAAAACGATGGTAATGTTAACGTGACCACAGCCTTAAGACAGCCCGGGAGTTCAATTAAAATTATTAATTACGCTTATGCTCTTTCGCATGGGTTTACACCAGCCACAATTCTTGATGATTCTCCAGTCACTTTCAGTATTCCCGGCTCGGCTCCTTATACACCGGTTGACTATGATGGTAAATATCGGGGGAACATCACTCTGCGCTCAGCCCTGGCAGAATCCCGGAATATCCCGGCAGTTAAAGTCCTCGCCAGCTATGGAGTAACGAAGATGATTGACTTGGGGCAACAAATGGGTATAACCACCTGGACTGACCCCAGCCGGTACGGACTATCGCTAACTTTAGGAGGAGGTGAAATAAAACTCATCGATTTGGCTCAAGTCTATGCTACAGTTGCTGACTACGGGGACAAACCCGACCTTAAATATATTGGCAAAATCACCAACTACAAGGGAGAAGTCTTGGAAGATAATAAGGCTACCGGGGGGACCCAAGTTATCGACAACCGGGTGGCTTATATGTTAATTGATATTCTAAAAGATAATACCGCCCGAACGCCGGCTTTTGGGGCTGAGAGCGCCCTCGTCATTCCAAAACACCCCGAAGTAGCAGTTAAAACCGGCACCAGTAATAACTTTAAAGACAACTTAACTTTTGGCTTTAATCAAAAATATCTGGTAGCTGTTTGGGTAGGTAATAACGATGGCAGCCCCATGAACCATATTGTCTCGGGTGTGACCGGAGCAGCGCCAATATTCAATAGAATTATGACCAACTTGCTGCAAAATCAGCCGTCAATTGCCTGGGATATTCCTGACGGCCTAGTAAAAAACCTACCTGCGACGGCCATTCCGAGTGGTTCTTAGCCGAAAGCTCCCCCAATATAATTTGTGAGGCAGCCAAACCTTAGGATGACAAAACCAAAATTCTTCCTGAAGCCGCCCACACCCAAATCTAGGCATCACACTCCGGGAGTGTGAGACTCTCTAATTTCCCAACTGGCAATAACGGGGATCATATAAGCTAAGAAAATTACCGTATTGAGCCAGGCAACCGGAAAAACAAAATAGACCGAGACGAAAGTTAAAACTACGGGGATAGTCAGAGCATGTAATGATAACTGATAAATCTTGCCGTAGTTTAAATCCCTTTTCATAATTTTAGCCAAGATCAAAAGCGCCAAACTGGAAAAAAGTAATGTGAACATTCGGCCCAAAAGCGTAAACCCGGCAACCAAAAACGGCAACACAAACAAGGCAATAGTAATTAGGTAATAGGCAATAGTCGGCAGATAGTTCAGATACGGCAAAAGTTTATTAACTACGGCTAAATAATCTTTCTGATTAAATTGAGTGTTATTGGGAACATTTTTCAGATAATCGGTCAAGGATATTAATCTGTATCCCTCATTACCACTGCTGTCGGGCACTGCGATAAACGAATCACCAACTATAGCCTTATTCGGGAATTTAGAAAAATCCGCAGGGGCAATTTTGGTATCTATTACTGCAAAACTGCCGACAAAATACGGTTCGGTAACGTTGGTAGTAATCTTTTGATTCTTAATCGTAACTATCAATTCTTTGGGGTAGAAATTCAAAGCCTGACTTTTTATACTCTCTTTATATTCAGGAATTTTGGGAATCAGATAGGACAGTTTAACCGCCGAAACTATCCCCGACAGCAGGGCAATTAAAAATAACAAAAAATAAAGATACTTTAGGGAAAAACTAAATTTAGCCCGGGCAACATCTTTGTAATAGCTAATACTCCCTATACTTTTAGTAAAGACCCGCCAAAAATTTTTGAGCTTATTCATTGTGTTTGGCCTTCATATATCATTTTAGCCAGCTGGGGAAAAATATCATCTGCCTCCTGATCCACAATACCTTTACTCATAATTACCAGCACAAAGGGGTTCGCCGCATAAATAATCCCGCCATCATTTACCACATGAACTTCCCGGCCATACTTGTGAGCTACCCGGACATCAGTAATTCCCCCGGCCAGCCATTTTTCAAAATCGGTTTTGGTTAATAAAGTCAGAAGCTGGTCTTTATCAGTCTCACTCATTATTTTGTCGTTCCATAAATCGGTAAAATATTTAGCCACGTCTGCCGGGCTCATTTCATTATTATCATAATTAGTTTGTGTTAATCCCAACTCTTTAACATAAGCATTAATTTCATCTTCCGTAAAAACGGTCTGCCGCATATAGTTATAGGCGTTATTATCGGAATGTTGGGCCATCCGCTCAATTAAATCCAGATATTTGCCCTGTTCATTTTTGTAAGTCAGAGCAATAATCGGCAATTTCATTAACGAGGCAGCGGTATAGACTTCTTCATCATTTACCCCATAGGTGAATCCACTTTCCAAATCAACCACCCGAAAACCGTAGACACCGGTTAGATCATTAGTCATGGATTTAAACTGGGCAATGACTTTATCGGCTTTTTGTTGTTTCAGGTCGGGTTGCCCCAGAGTGATTGTCTCTTCCTTCAGGGGGTTAAGATCAGTCAATTTTGACACTTCCAGCCTGGGGAAATTAGGCAGTTTCCAATCTTTAGAAGTCAAATCCAAAACCCCAGCCAAAATAACCGTAATAATTAAAAACCACAAAACAATTAGCCTATCCCTTTTAGTCCAAGGTTTAGGCGGTTCTTTTCTCCACCGCCTATTTTGGGGATTTAAATCCCTGAGTTTTTTAGTCGGCGGCCCGGAATCCACGAACTCCTCCGGATCTTCATATTCCTCTTTTTTCCCAAATAACCTCATGTAGCTATTTTCGTCTATTTTCCCACACTTCCGGATTAACAATA
>JBEKGU010000076.1:0-3122 GCA_050012635.1 Candidatus Microgenomates bacterium
TCGATGGGGCAAAGGCAATTGTAAAATCAAAGCTAAATATCCCATTTGTGATTGTGGGCGAGCCCACATCCCTGGCTATTGTTAATGGCCATTTTGGCATATTAATAATTAAAGTAACCGCGAAAGGCAAAACCGCCCACAGCAGCCGGCCGGAGATGGGTATTAATGCCATTGATATGTTGTTGGAAGTGATAAGCAAAGTAAAAAAGATGCCCATAGGTTCTGAGACATTAATGAGTTTGGTTCAAATCAACGGTGGTTTTGCAGATAATATAATTCCTGATAAGGCAGAGGCCATGTTTAGTTTTAGAATTTCGCCGGATGATTTGACCGATTATGCCGAAAAAATTAAATTATTATCAACAAATGATGTTGAAGTTGAGATAGTTCAACAGATAGGCGCTGTTTATTGTAAAGTCCCAACCCAATTGTCCTTTATTAAAACCGTTAAAACAGTGAAATATCTGACAGAACTATCTTTTTACAAAAATGGGGTGGTTTTAGGCCCCGGAGATATTCAATATGCCCATGGACCTGAAGAAAATTTAGACCGGAAAGAGCTTCCCCAGGCAGTAGAAATATACAAAGAGATATTAAGAAATTTCACTTAAATACTTGTTCAATTCTCTCCATTGCCCAATCAACCTCATCCCGAGTAATAATCAAAGGTGGGGCAAAGCGAACAACTTTATCGTGGGTTTCTTTAGCTAAAATTCCCCGATGCTGAAGACTTTCGCAAAAACCTCGGGCATTGCCGGCTTTGGGTTTCAGTTCAACTCCGATTAATAATCCCTTGCCTCTAATTTCTTTAATATAAGGCGAATTCATTTCGGCTAATCTGTCCATAAAATACTCTCCCATTTTGGCAGCATTTTCCGGTAACTTTTCTTCCACAATAACGTCCAATGCGGCCGAGGCTACGGCTGATGCCAGTGGACTACCGCCAAAGGTCGAGCCGTGATCTCCCGGTTTAATGACTCCCAGAATATCTTTGTTGGCGGCAATAGCTGATACCGGTAAAACCCCCCCCGATAGGGCTTTGCCCAAGATGTAAATATCGGGGATTACACCCTCATGGTCACAGGCAAACATTTTGCCGGTTCTCCCGAGTCCCGTTTGGATTTCATCTGCCATAAATAAAACATTATTTTTTTGGCAAATTTCGGAAGCTTCTCTCAAGTACCCTTCAGGAGGGACAATAACTCCGCCTTCGCCTTGAATCGGCTCAACCAAAAAGCCCACAGTGTTGGGGGTAATGGCTCTTCTGAGAGCCCAGGCATCCCCGTAGGGAATAATATCAAAGCCCGGGGTAAAGGGCCCAAAGCCATCCCGATATTGGGCTTCGGTGGAAAAACCAATAATACTGATTGTTCTGCCATGGAAGTTGCCGGCGCAAACAATAATTCTCCCGGCTTTATTTTTAGGCACTTTTTTACTTTCATAGCCCCATTTACGGGCTACTTTTAGAGCCGTTTCTACGGCCTCAGCTCCTGAATTCATAGGCAGAATTAGATCTTTATGAGTAATACCGCTAAGTTTTTCCAGGAACGGTCCCAGTTGGTCGTTTCTAAAAGCTCTGGAAGTTAACGTCAGATTGTCCAGTTGCCTATGGGCTGCTGCAACTATTTTGGGGTGTAGATGGCCTTGGTTCAGAGCGCTGTAGGCACTGAGCATATCCATATACCGGTTCCCTTCAACATCAGTTACCCAAACTCCGTGACCTTCAGTAATGACTACGTTTAAGGGGTGGTAATGATGGGCTCCGTACCGTTCTTCTAAATCAATAAAATATTGGGAATCTCTTTCATGGGTCATTTGACCGTAATTTATTCTTTACCCAAGGGGTTGTCAATAGTTTTGATGTTATAATCGATATATAAATAATGGATAAAATATTTCCTGATAAATTAAAGGTTGGAGATGAAGTGCGGGTGATTGCTCCCTCCAGATCCTTAGCCATTATTTCTTCAGAATCAAGAAAAATTGCTGACAAAAGATTTGACCAACTTGGACTTAAATTATCTTTCGGAAAACATATTGAGGAAATAGATGACTTTGTCTCTTCCTCGATTGAATCAAGAATAGCAGATTTACAGGCGGCTTTTGCCGACAAAAATGTTAAGGCGGTATTAACGGTAATCGGTGGTTTTAACTGCAATCAACTTTTTAGATCGATTGATTGGGATTTAATCAGAAAGAATCCTAAAATTTTCTGCGGTTTTTCTGATATCACAGCTTTAAATAATGCCATTTTTGCCAAAACCGGTTTAGTTACCTATTCAGGGCCGCATTACTCAACTTTTGGGCAAAAACTATATTTTGATTACACTCTGGATTATTTTAAAAAATGTCTCCTGACTAATAGTCCCTTTGCCATAAAACCGAGTGAATTTTGGAGTGATGATGAATGGTATAAAGATCAAAATGATAGGGGACGGATGCATAACCCTGGCTGGTTAGTCATAAATGAAGGCCAGGCAGAGGGAACGATTCTGGGGGCAAATCTTTGCACTTTTAATCTTTTACAGGGAACTGAATACATGCCAGCCCTTAAAGATTCAATTTTGTTTTTGGAGGATGATTCTGAATCCAAAGCGCACAATTTTGACAGAGACCTGCAGTCGTTAATTCATTTACCGGACTTTTCGGGGGTAAAGGGGCTGGTAATGGGGAGATTTCAAAAGGCAAGTGAGATGACTGATAATCTGTTAATTCAGATAATAACTACAAAGAAAGAGTTAAATAATATTCCGGTAATTGCCAATGTGGATTTTGGCCACTCCGATCCAAAAATAACTTTTCCTGTTGGCGGCACCTGTAAATTAGAGGTATCTAAAAGCCGGCCATCTGTTCAAATTCTTAAACACTAATTGACCTTTACTCCACTTTTATTAATTGAAGTGAAAAGAATGTCCACGTCATCCGCTGAAAATTCTGACAGCAAGGGCTCCAGCATATCCGGTTTAACCAGCAGAAATAAACTATTGGCTCCCGCGCCGGGGGTCCGGATGCCGTAAGTAAACGGCTCGGCCCGCTTTTGCCAGTCAGACAAAATGTCCCTACAAACCAGGGGACTGAGTTGTTTTTGGAGTTTAGTACTGGCATTCATAATTCGGCCCATA
>JBEKGU010000077.1:0-3115 GCA_050012635.1 Candidatus Microgenomates bacterium
TGCACTTTTAGGATAGAAACCGGATCTACCCGGTACCCTTTATTCATAAAAGCTGCATAAGCCCCGGTTAATTCCAAAAGTTCTACCTCACCGCCCCCTAAGGTAACCGATAATCCGACCCGATTGAGAGTTGCCTGATCGGGCTGCAGCGAATTTATTCCCAGATCATAGGCAGTTGTCAGCATATCCTTAATCCCCACCATAGCCAACATCTTAACCGCCGGAATATTAATGGAATTACCGAGAGCATAACGCACTTGAATCGGCCCACGGAACTTGCCGTCATAATCAACCGGATTGTAATCCGGTTGGCCTATCCCACCGGGAAATGTAGTGGGCACATCCATCAAGAGTGTCGCCGGGGTATATCCTTCTTTAAACGCCGTTACATAGGTAATCGGTTTAATTGCACTTCCCGGCTGCCTAAGAGCTGTGACGACATTAAATTGGCCGTCATAATTGGGATCGTTAAAATTCTTAGACCCGACCATAGCCAAAATTTCGCCTGTTTGGGGATTAATTACTACCGCCGCACCATTGGTTATATGTTGACTTTCTACCTTGGCAATCTCACTGGCAACAATACTTTCGGCCTTTTCCTGCAAGTCGTAATCCAAAGTCGTAGTTACTGTTAAACCTCCTTGTTCAACCACATTTTCACCATACCTAGCCTCTAATATTTTCTGAACATACTCAACAAAATGAGGAGCTTTAAAACTGGCACTTTTGCTTTGGAATTGGACGGTATTGAGTTCGCTATCGGCTTCTTTTTCCTGATCACTCGTTATATAACCATCCTCCCGCATTTGTTTTAAAACCGCTTGGGTCCTGGGAATAAAAGCTTTGGGAGTTGAAGAATAAGGCGAATAAACCGAAGGACTTTGGGGAAGGCCCGCCAATATCGCGCACTCAACCAAATTCAAATCCTTAACATTCTTACCAAAATACACTTCCGATGCCGCCTCTACCCCCCAGGAAGTACCGCCATAGGGGGCTTCATTAAGATACATCTGTAATATTTGATCCTTGGTATATTTTCTCTCAATTTGTATGGCCAGGACAAACTCCTTAACTTTCCGGGTTACAGATCTCTCTGATGACAGTAAAACATTTTTAACCAATTGCTGAGTCAGGGTTGAACCGCCCTGAAGACTGCGGCCATATCTGATCATATAATAAACTGATCGGACAATGCCCAAAGGATCAAAGCCCTGATGTTTATAGAAGTTCTTGTCTTCGATGGAAATTGTTGCCTGACGCAGGTAAAGCGGCATATCGCTTAAGCTTACCGGCGTGCGTCTCTCGCCAGTATAAATGTCATAAAGAATTACCCCATTACGATCTAATATTTTGGTAGAAAATCCGTCTCGTCTCACTACTTTGTCAGGGGAGGGCAGGTTAAACGCCATTAAGGGAATAGCCACAAAAAATCCTACAGTGGCAACTACCACTCCGATAAACGATATTTTGGCAAATTTAACCAGAAGCCGGCTTCTTTGGATTTTACTTCTGAATCTTCTTCTATCCCTCCACATATTTTAAGCTTGTAATTATATTAATCCAATCATACAATATAAATGAATATGAACCAAATTGATGATGTTTTAACTAGAGGAGTAGCCCAAGTTTTACCCGATAAAGCGGGCTTAGCCAAAATAATGGCCAGGAAAAAAATTACCTTATATCAGGGTTTTGACCCGTCTATGCCTTCTTTGCATCTGGGAAATTTTGTAGGACTAATGAAGCTGCGGGCTTTCCAAAAACTTGGTCATCACGTTATTTTTTTGGTGGGGGACTTTACGGGCATGATTGGAGACCCCACCGATAAACTGGCCACGCGTAGGAAATTAACCCGAGAAGAAGTTTTAGAAAATGCCAAAAGCTGGAAAGCGCAAGCTTCAAAGTTGTTGGATTTCGCAGGAAATAATCCCGCCAAAATCATATTTAACTCCGAATGGACCGACAAGGTAACTTTCAAAGACTTAATCGAGATTACTTCTAATATCACTGTCCAACAAATGATCGAACGGGACATGTTCCAGACCAGACTTAAAGAAAATAAACCTATCTACCTTCACGAATTTCTCTACCCGATTGCTCAAGGCTATGACTGTGTAGCCATGAATGTGGACCTCGAGATCGGGGGCAGCGATCAGGTATTTAACATGCTTATCGGCCGAGCTTTAATGAAGGCTCTAAAAAATAGGGAGAAATATATTCTTGCTACCAAACTTTTGGTCGATAAGGACGGCAAAAAAGTGGGCAAAACTACCGGCAATGCTCTATTTTTAGATTCCACCCCTGACAATTTCTACGCCGGAATAATGTCCTTCCCTGATGAAACAATAGCTTTATCATTTGAACTTTTAACCGAGTCCGACTTGACAGGAATTGAGGATAAAATAGCCCAAAATCCCATGAGAGAGAAAAAGAGACTCGCCTTTGAAATAGTAAAACTTTTGTGGGGAGAAAAGCTAGCTCTCGTGGCCCAGGAAAATTTCAAAAAAACCTTTCAAGACAGAAAACCTGAATATAATGTCGAAGTGCCAATTGCCGACACGCTTGCCGGAACCATTTCCCCATACACATCCTTAGCTAGTATCAGTGATGCCAAAAGATTAATAAAGCAAAATGCTGTAGAAGTGAACGAACAAATAATTATTGACCCTACATTTAGAGTTAAGTCCGGTGATAATATTAAAGTTGGTAATAAAACCTTTCTCAAAGTAAAATAAAGTTTCGAATAACATGCTTTTAAATAAAAAACAGCGCAAATTCTTTACCGTAATTATTGCTATCGCCACTCTGGGCTTGCTTTTAACTTCAGTTCTGCCCTTTCTTTCCTTAATTAAATAAGGATTTTTGTTTATGGATATTAATTCGCCTATCTCCGAATTACCTTTGGTCGGTCCTGTTTACCAGCAGCGTTTAGAGCATTTAGAAATTAGGTCAATTAGTGATTTATTGCATCACGTTCCTCATCGCTATTTAGATTTTAGCCAAACTGTAACTATCGCTTATGTTTCAATAGGGGATATCGTAACCGTAAAGGGTCAGGTTGTGAGCTTCAAAAATCAATATACACGAGGCGGCAAAAAAATAGAGATTCTGGAGC
>JBEKGU010000078.1:0-3086 GCA_050012635.1 Candidatus Microgenomates bacterium
TTCTATTCCGTAATTATTAACTAGAAATTTATTTGGAACTATAAAAGACAAATTTCCGTCATCTCTCAAAAGCGATACAGATTTTTCTAAAAATAATACATAAAGATCAAAATTGCCTACTGCTGATTTAAATTTATCCTTGAAAAAATCTTTTTCTTTTTCAGACAAGGTACTGGATAATTCTAAGCTCCCCACATACGGTGGATTTCCGATAACGACGTCGAATCCTCCTTGTTTAAAAACTTCTGAAAATTGTTCCTGCCAACTAAATGGTTTGCTGTCTCGAAAATCTTTACCAAAATATTCTTGTAATTCCTCGTCCGTACCAGAAACTAATGAATTACCATTTTTGATATTGTCTAAGAATGGCAATTTTTCTCGCTTTGTTAAAGCATTAATAAGTAAATTGAGTCTTGTTATTTCAACTGCTTGTTGGTCTAAATCAACACCATAAATATTCTCCTGAAGTATTTGTATCTTTAATAGATCCTCAGGACCTCTAAACCCGAACTCTTTGTATTTTTCAAAAATGACCTCAAATGCTTTAATCAAAAAAGAACCAGAGCCGCAAGCTGGATCCAAGACTTTAATCTTTTTAATATCTTCGATGGTTTTACATTTGTCTAAAATAGGTCTTAATGCATTTTTCACAATGTAATCAACAATATAACTAGGAGTATAATAAATACCCTGCTCTTTCCTTTTGCCAGCATCCTTTGAAACAGTTGTTCCTTTTCTTGATTTTAATAGTCTGTGGCTTAGATAATTTTCATAAACCGTCCCCAAGACATCGGCCGGCATTGCCTTGAAATCGTACTCATAATAACCTTCTTTACCATATAAAATACTAATAACTTTTTCGGTAGCCCCGCTATATTCTTCCCACTGTTCAAAAGGATGTTCTGAAAATAGATTAGAATTATAAAAACTATCAAATTCCCGAAACTTTTCAGTCATCGACTGGTAGAGGTGTTTTCCAGTAGTATCTCTGGCTTGCCTAATCATTGGAACTAAAGTTTGAGGCTCAATGCCCCTATCTTCTGCTACCCTAATGAAAAGGAGGCGATCGAGAAGTTTTTGAACACCTTCATCTAATAAATCAGAATTAACGTTGCTATTCCACTGACTGAGATCTTTAGTCAAAATATCTCTGCAGTTTTGCAAATCTTTATATAGCAAATTACTTACTGATACTTTTTGGATTTTCTTACCTATCTTTTCTGCCTCCTTATCTAAAAGATCTACTTCGAATGATTCTTTTGATAAAAAATCTAACTGCTCTATGCGGTCAATAAATTGGTCGCAGGTTATTTCAAAAAATCTTTTGTCGGATAATTTTCCTTCTATATCTTGAGCATTAAATACGATTAAGGTTTCAAAATTAGTTAACACTGCCCAAGTAGCTCCTTTATTGAAGGAATACTTAATCGCTTGGTTTGCAAACTTTTCATCGTGGATATCGACGTTGAATCTTTTGGCTTCTAAATAAAATTTAATCCTATCGTTAAGATAGAATCCGTAATCAACCCGTTCTGAGGAGATTGTCTCTTCGGCTGAAACTTCTGATCTGCTATAAACATCCCAACCGAGTATTTCAAAAAGAGGCAGAATAAAATCCTTCTTGGTCTGCTCTTCTGAGTAGAGTTTTAATTTTCCTGAATTTTTAATGTCCTCGTATTTTTTAACGAGGTTTTTTAGATCTTGTTGTTTAGGCATACTAGGGATAGTTTTATTTATGCCTTTTGCTGGTCGGAAAACACAAAGCTCCCCGCCAGCGACGGCCTTTCGACCATCCGTACATCTTTCGATATACGACTATCCCTAGTACTCTGACGAGGAGTTCTCTACTAGGGATAGTTTTAATGCCATGCCCGTAGAAAATCTACGAGTTTAGGCTAATTATTAAATTGTTAATTCATATTAACTTAAAAATTAAGATTTGTGTAGTCTTGTTACCAACAGTTTATCAACTTACAGGGAATATTCATTCTGTAGCTTAAACGACCCATCCTAGCACTTAAAAACACCTTAATTAAAAGATGTTTAAATATTAACTCTTATAAAAATCTTGTTATTTCAAATACTTATCGATATTCTGTAATTGCTCCTCGTAGGTCTTGGCCAAATGTATTTGCCCCTGAGTGTCGTGTAAGTAATACAAATAGTCCGAATCTTGAGAATTAACAACAGCATTCAAGGCAGCTAATCCGGGGTTGCAAATTGGACCTGCTGGTTTGCCCTTGTTTGCGTAGGTATTATATGGGGAATCAGTTTGATAATCTGCTGGTTTTACCTTAGGCCACCAGCTCCCTTCTTTGCCTAAAGCATATTGGACCGTTGCGTCTATTTGCAAAGGCATTTTTTTATCCAATCTATTCCACACTACTCCTGCGACAATTGGCATTTCTTTTTCATTGGCGGCTTCCCTTTGAATTAAGGAAGCCAGAGTAACCAGAGTATCATTTCTTATATTCGCTTTTGTAGCCGCCTTAAAAACGTCTATGGCTTTTTCGTTGAACTGGTTGGTCATTCTCTGGGCAATTTGTTTCCCCGAATAGTTTAAATTAAGTAAATATGTATCAGGGAATAAATAACCTTCTTTACTGTTATCCAAAAACTCCTGTTCTACTCCTACGGCTAGATTGAGTTTTTCTTGTAGCATGTCAGCAATTTCTTCTTTCCTCAAACCTTCAGGAATCACAATCCATTTTTCAGTTGGATGATTTACTAACGTGTCGGCTAACTGCCATGCATCCATGCTTTTGGAAATTTGATATGCACCCGGATGAATTTTATTATTCCAACCCTTATTACTCAAAACGTAGCCAAAAGCCCATTCGCTTTTAATGTATCCCTGGACTTTTAGCTTTGGGGTAAGCTGAGCTTGGGTAGTTCCAAGATTTACGACGATACGATCGGTTTCGGCTGTTTTCTGGGGAGCAGAAAATTGTGAAAGAAACCAAAAAGCAGTGACTGTCCCAGCTACTAAAACCACAGCAACTAATATTAAGATAACTTTTATTAGCCTACTCATACTTTTTACAAATATACAAATAAAGAATATTTTAAGCAGAAACAGACAAAGA
>JBEKGU010000079.1:0-3041 GCA_050012635.1 Candidatus Microgenomates bacterium
TGCTTTTTTGCATACCAATTTTTCTCCGGAAGAAAGATTTCTTAGACGGTTAAACGACATTAAAAAAATAGAAACAAATAATTAATAATGCTTCTACCAACCCTTCCCAGTTTAGAAATTAACCCCAGAAAAAGAGTTTTGGTGCGAGCGGATTTAGACTTGTCCACCGAAGCCTTGGTGAGGGTGGATGAGATATTTAGACTGAAAACTCTGATTCCTACCCTACAGTATTTGACCGAAAAACGGGCCAAAATTATTATAATTGGACACATTGGTAGGCCAGATGGGAAAGTGGTTGAGAGCATGGGATTAAAGCCAGTAGAAGATAAATTAAGAGAAATGGTTCCAAACATAGAATTTGAAATGTTAGAGAATCTTCGTTTTGACCCGGGGGAAGAAAGTAATAGCCCAGAGTTTGCCCGGAAACTCGCCTCTCAGGGAGATTTTTTTGTTAATGAAGCTTTTGCTACTTCCCATCGGGCTCACGCATCGATAGTGGGAATCCCTAAATTATTGCCCCATGCAGCGGGCTTGAGATTTGCGGAAGAGGTAACCAACTTAGACAAAGTTTTAGATAATCCGCCGAGACCGGTTTTGGCAATAATAAGCGGAGTCAAAAGAGATAAACTGGATTATCTTTCCGATTTCGAAAAATTTTGCGATCGAGTTTTAATCGGCGGCCGGCTGCCGGAATATTTGAAAGAGGACTTTCGGGACCAAAAAGTTGTAGTAGCCAAACTTCTACAGGATAAAGAAGATATCACTTTAAATTCAATAGACGATTTCAAAGCTGAGATTGCCAAAGCCAAAACTATAATTCTTGCCGGGGCCTTGGGTAAGTATGAAGATGAAGGCCATCGGCAGGGGACTAAAGAAATTTTTGAGGCAGTGGCGAATGCCTCAGGCTATAAAATCGTGGGGGGTGGGGATAGTTTAATGGTAGTCAGCATGTTTAAACTGGAGAGTAATTTTAATTGGGTTTCAGTAGGAGGGGGAGCAATGCTGGAATTTTTGGCAAAAGGAACCCTACCCGGTATTGAAGCTTTGAAAGACAGTTAAGTTTTGCTATGCTTTAATTAGTAAATTAAAGGGGGTGAGATATATGGATGGATTAAGAACTTTATCCAAGTGGTTAGTGTTAATCGGAGCGGTAAACTGGGGGTTGATCGGGCTTTTGGGTGTTAATCTGGTTACGCTTCTTTTCGGAACCTGGCCGTTTGTAGTAAGTCTTGTCTATATTCTGGTGGGAGTGGCCGGAGTTTGGGGTGTTTTTGCCAAGTTTACCAAAAAGAGAAAATAAATTGGCTGTTTGTAGATATAAAAAGGACCTCACAATCGTCTAATGTCGTGTTGTATACTGGATTGTATGATTAAAGTAGGCATAAATGGTTTTGGCAGAATTGGCAGAATTGCTTTTCGGATTGGGGTGGCCAAACACACTGATGAAATAGAATTTACGGCCATTAATACTTCAGGGAGTATGAACACTGCTGGTTGGGCGCACCTGACGAACTACGATACTGTGTATCGTCAGTTCGAATTCAAAATTCAAAGTTCAAATGTCAAAAATCCGGAAGAGGCGACGGATGCAGACCCGTTGATTGGTTATTTAATGGTGAGCGAAAAAAATGTTAAAGCTGCAGTTTTGGCTCAGAGGGACCCGGCAAAAATTCCTTGGAGCAAATATGGAGCGGACGTGGTGATTGAATCTACCGGCAAATTTGTAACTGAGGACGAGGCTAAAAAGCATGCCATTGGGGGAGCTAAAAGGGTGATAATTTCTGCCCCACCCAAAGGCAGTAACATCGGCACTTATGTGTTATCGGTTAATGATTATGACGGTCAAGCCCAGGTCCTTTCTAATGCCTCCTGTACCACCAACTGTGTGGCTCCGGTAATGGCAGTATTAATATCCAAATTTGGGATCGAGAAAGCCGCTATGACAACGGTTCATGCTTATACTGATGATCAAAATTTACAGGATAATTCTCATAAAGATTTACGGCGGGCGAGAAATGCAGGCCTGAATATTATTCCTACTTCAACCGGGGCAGCCATTTCCACCACCGAAACCATCCCCGAATTAAAAGGCCTTTTTGATGGCCGGTCTCTTCGGGTACCCGTAGCTACGGGATCAATTACTGATTTTGCAGTTATCACTAAAAAGGACGTGACTGTGGATGAGGTTAATGCTGCTTTTAATGAAGCTTGCCAAAACCCAATTTACAAAGGCATTTTGGCGGTCACCAATGAGCCTCTGGTATCTTCGGATATTATTGGCCGCTCTGAATCCTCGATTGTAGATCTGTCTTTAACTCAAGTAATCGGGGGAAACCTAGTTAAAGTTTTTGCCTGGTATGACAATGAATGGGGTTATGCTAATCGGTTAATTGAACAGGTAATTAGAGTGGGTAGGACCATAAGCGGAAACAAGGCTCCCAGTGATCCCATTACCCAATCATGGTCAAAGTAATTCCCAGTATTCTAACTAACAGTCCTCAGGAAGCAATTGACAAGCTGGCAAAATTGGAAATTGTTACGCATCAGGTGCAGATAGATATCATTGACGGACTGTTTGTGAATAACCAGACAATTGATCCTTCTGTCCTGAGTATTGCCAAGACAACTCTGGCTTTAGATTTTCACTTGATGACTAATGAACCGATTGACTGGGTGGACAGGTGTGTTCAGGCGAGAGCAAAACGGATCATTGCCCAGATTGAAAACATGTCTGATCAAATGGCTTTTATTAATAAAGTTAAAAAGTTTGGCTTGGATGTGGGCCTGGCTTTAAATATTGATACCCCCGTTGAAAATATAAAGGCTGAGGCGTTGGCGAATCTGGATACGGTATTATTGATGAGTTATCCGGCCGGTTTTGGCGGCCAGCCCTTTAATAAGAAAGTTTTAGAAAAGGTGAAGCGGCTTTTGGAATTAAAGCAGACTAATAATTATCACTACACGATTGGTATTGATGGCGGGGTAAGCGAAGAAAATATTAAAAGTATAATATTGGCCGGGGTCGGCGAAGTGACTGTCGG
>JBEKGU010000080.1:0-3008 GCA_050012635.1 Candidatus Microgenomates bacterium
ATTTGCTAAGGTTTTTACCGCCCGTTATATCCTATTTTCTCTGCCGTATGTGATTATTTTGGCGGCTGCGTTGTTCTTGGCTAGGAGTAAAGTTATTTATTATTGTTCGGTCTTAACTTTATTTGTTTTCTTTTATTTCTCGTTCCATTTTATATATTTGCTGTATACCGATGTCGATGCGGCACCACTGCCCAGGAGTGAACGCTCGGGGTATTTGGAGGAATGGACATCAGGGACCGGCATAAAAGAAGTAGCCGATTATATTATCAGTTATCATAAGAATTATCCCGGACGAAAAATAGTGGTGGGTACGGAAGGTTTTTTTGGTACTCTTCCGGATGGTTTGGAAATTTATTTAAATAAATTTCCTGAAATTATAGTTGTAGGAATTGGAGTTACTATTGAACAGGTGCCTTCACAGTTAACAAGTTCGCTTAAAGCCGGCAATACCACTTTTTTGGTTATTAATAGTTCCCGCATAAAGATTCCGGATCCGGCCAAGGTGGGACTAATTTTGACTGCTGCTTATCCTAAGGCTTTTAGACCCAGTTTTGTTAAGGAATATACCCAGTTGGGGCCCCGGGAGAATCTATTGTTTTTTGAATTAGTAAAGAGCTAGAGTAAAATGGATGCATAAAATGTTTAAAAAATGGTGGTTTAAATGGCTAATCATTGGTATAGCCATCAGGCTAATTTTGATGCCCACCACCAGTCATCCCGATTTATGGGGACATTCTTTTGTAGCTTATTTTTTTGCTTATAAAGGAGAGCTGAATATTTATCAGTTCTTGCAGAACCTCCCTCCCAGTTATCCTCTTGTCAAGAATATCGGTATCAGTGATATTTTTATTTACCCGCCCTTAACTTATTTTACCTTGGGAATTTTTAGGTGGTTAGTTAGGCCCTTCGTTGATCCGAATTTTATTCCCTGGTTAATGGAGAATATGAGCTATGTTTATACCAGGAAGGATTTATTTTCGATTTTGTTTTTCTTCAAGTTACCCTATCTTTTTATTGATGTAGCCGCAGGTTTCCTTTTAGCCGGACTTTTTGATGATCAGAAGAAGAAAAAATTAGCTTTTGCCCTGTGGATGATTAATCCGGTCACTCTCTATGCCACCTTTATGATGGGCCAGTTGGATATCCTGGCTGTTTTTTTTACTATTCTGAGCCTCTATTTTGCTAAGAAGGAGAAATATGTTTGGTCATTAGTTTCCTTGGGAATTGGGGGATCATATAAAATGTTTCCGCTGCTGTTTATAGTGCCAGCGGCACTGTTATTCTCATTCCGGCTCAAGGATAGGATTAAAAATGTGGCTATAGGTTTTTTGCCGTTTGTGATTACAATTATTCCCTATCTAAATTCGCCGGCTTTCCGGAATATGGTCTTGTTCCAAGCCAAAGATCAAAAAATGTTATATATGGTTTTGCCTGTGACTGCGGCAGAAGGAGTATACCCGTTTATTTTGGGTTTAATTGTTGTTTACTGTTTAGCCTATTATGCTAAGAATAAATCTAAATTGACTGATTATTTTTTGGCAATTCTTCTGATTACCTTTATGGTTACTGATTACCATCCGCAGTGGTTTATTTGGATTACGCCTCTATTTATTTATAAAATGGTTCAGGAAAAAGACAAAATACTGTTTGTGGTTTTAATGCTAACTACCTGGCTAATTATTACTTTGCTTTTTGAGCCATCATTATCAGTCGGATTATTTGGCCCGATTATTCCAGCCGCCCGAACCTTTATCGGTTTTAACGCGATTTTAGCCAAGCACACAGACGTATATAGATTTTTGAGTCTGGTGAGGAGTGTTTTTGCCGGCATTGCGGCATTTTGGTTGTTCGGGTTATTTAAAAATGAAAAAGCACCTGTTTAGTCTTCTTCTGGTATTAGCTTTGGCATTACCGGCTTTTATTACCCTTGTTCGGCCGGGATTATTTCCGATGCAGGATGATATGCAGGTTTTTAGACTGCAGCAAATGGGAAAGTGTTTTTTAGATGGCCAAATTCCCTGCCGCTGGGTCCCTGATGCCGGTTACCAATATGGTTACCCGCTGTTTAATTATTATTCGCCCCTGGTTTATTATCTAGGCCAACTAATTCACACAGTCGGATTTCAATATGTTGATTCTCTTAAGACTCTATTTATTTTAGGGTTTATTCTGGCTGCCGTATCAATGTATTTTTTGGCAAATGAATTTTTTGGTAAATGGCCGGCGGTGATTGCTGCCACACTTTATACATTAGCTCCCTATAAGGCTCAGGAAGTTTATGTCCGGGGAGCTTTAAGTGAATTCTGGGCCAGCGTATTTTTCCCCTTAATTTTGTGGGCGATATATAAATTAATTACTAAGAGGAGAAGAAAATATTTTTTCTGGACTGCGATAAGTATTGGGGGAATATTCTTAACCCATAATCTTTTGTCTTTTCTTTTCATCCCCATAATTTTGTTTTGGTCAGGTTATTGGTTGCTGATGGAGAGAAAAGATATAGCTTGGAGGCAATTGGTTTTGGCAATTATTTTGGGAGTTAGCCTTTCCGGGTTTTTCTTAATCCCTATGTTATTCGAGAGAAGTTTTGTCCATATAGATACTCTTATCGGCGGGTATTTTGATTACCGCCAACACTTTGTTACCTTAAAGCAATTATTTTTGTCTAACCATTGGGGGTACGGATCATCAACTTTGGGCCCCAATGATGATTTGTCCTTGTCAACCGGTATTGTTCATTGGGTATTAGGATTGATAGCCCTGTTTTTGGCACTATTTAATTTTAAAAAGAACAAAAAACTGGCAGAACTGATATTTGGTTTCGGGGTGATCGAATTGGTTGTCTTATTCCTGACCCATGAAAAATCATCTTTTATTTGGTCGATAATTATCCCCCTGAAGTGGTTGCAATTTCCCTGGAGATTTTTATCTTTAAGTGTGTTTATTTTGTCATTTTTATCTGCGGCCGTATTCTACTATTTGCCTAAACTAAAAATAGTTTTGGGTGTTTG
>JBEKGU010000081.1:0-2965 GCA_050012635.1 Candidatus Microgenomates bacterium
AGTTAAAGGACAAGATTCAAAGGGGCCAGGAAAAACTGTTTCAAATGTCGATCTATATGACGATTACTGCCCAGAACTTAAACGAACTTAATAAGATAACCAAACTTTTGGAAACGGTGATGCAGATCCGGCTCTTCTACATTAAAATTGCTACCTTTCAGCAAATTGAAGGCCTGCAATCAACCCTGCCCCGGGCTGAGAACCAATTAAACCAAAAGAGGAATCTGGATAGCTCTTCAGCTGCATTAACTTTCCCTTTTGTTTCATCGGAACTGGTCCAGGAATCAGGCATTTTATACGGCATTAATAAATCTAATAATTCTCTGGTGATCATTGACAGGTTCAGTTTAAATAACGCCAACTCCATAATTTTTTCCCAATCAGGTTCGGGCAAAAGCTATACTGCTAAAGTCGAAATTCTCAGGCACCTGATGCAGGGGACTAAGGTGATAGTGATTGATCCGGAAAGAGAATATAAACAACTGGCGGGAAGTGTCAACGGGACCTATATCAAATTATCGAGCAGTTCAAAAGAAAAGATTAACCCCTTTGATTACTCCCAAACCTCGTTTACCGGGGAAAACAGTCTGTCTGAACATATTCAGGATTTAACTGAACTAATTTCATTGATGGTAGGAACTCTAACCGCAGAAGAACGGGCAATAGTAGATAAGGCCCTACTTCTGACTTACAAAAACGCAAAACTCGCTATCCGGAAAAATTCCAGGAAACAAGAAGAAATAAAATATCCATTATTAAAGGATTTTTATGCTGAACTGAAGACCCTCAAACAAAAGGATTTATGTAACCGCCTGGAAAGATTTATTAAGGGCTCGCTCTCAACTGTCTTTGACTGCCAAACCAATATTAAACTGGATAACCGGCTAATTATTTTTGATATAAAAGACCTGAGCGCATCTCTGCGGCCGATTATGATGATGGTAGTTGCCAATTTTGTGAATAATGAAGTCAAAAGAAGTCCCCAAAAGCGGATGCTTGTCATTGACGAAGGTTGGATGCTCCTCCAGGAACCCGAAAGTGCCAGATTTATTTCCGGACTAGTGAGAAGAGCCAGAAAATACTATTTGGGAGTCACCATTATTTCCCAGCAAGCTAATGATTTCTTAAATTCGGATTATGGCAAAGCTATTGCCTCACAATCATCCTTAAGGATTCTCATGCGCCAGGACACAACCACTATTAAAAAAGTAGCCGCAGAGTTTTACCTCTCTGCCTTTGAGCAGCATTTTCTTTTGACGTGTGATAGGGGAGAGGCCTTAATTATTGCCGATCAAAACCACGTTGCAGTTAAGGTGGTAGCTTCTGAAGAAGAACATCCGCTTCTAACCACTGATCCCAGGGAAATCTATATCTGAACATGAACCCCAAGTTAATACTCACCCTCTGGTCATTCAGAAAAGAGCTGAAGTATGTCTTAATCGCATTTTTAGCTGTTTTAATGCTTCCCATCGTAGCAGTTATTATCCTTACTCAAGTTGGTACTAACCTTATTTCAGGCAAGCTGGTCAGTTTAAATCCCCAAACTCAGGCCATTGAGATTAAAGATCCTGTAACGGGGAAAGTTATTGCCCAACTCCATCTCACCATTATCTGGCCGGCAAAAGGGGTCATTACTTTGGAATTTGGGCAGTCAAGTATCTACCAACCCTTGCATACCGGGATTGATATTGCAGGGGGCCTCGATGATCCAATTACTCCGGCTATAGATGGTACGGTAACCTACGCCGGAGAGATTTTCTGGGGATTTGGAAAACACATCATTATAGATAATGGGAATAATATTCAAACTATATATGCCCATCTGGATAAAATTTATGTCTACCCAGGACAAAAAGTCACCACCCAGGATGTGATTGGAGCTGAAGGTAAGACCGGCTGGGCCACAGGTGTTCATCTCCACTTTCAAACTAATGTATACGGCATACCAGTTAACCCAAGAGTGTTTTTGGGAAATGGAAATCCTCTTTGATGCGGATTGGATGAATAAGTTGCTCTCTTTATGTAAGTCTAAACTGAAAGTGATAAAATGTGGTTAGATATGGCCAATAGCAATTTACAAGCGGCGAAAGTTGCCAAAAACGATGAGTTTTATACTCAATACAGCGATATTCAAAAAGAAATTGCAGCGTATTTGGAATACGACCCTAATGTATTTCGCAACAAGGTTGTATATTGCAACTGCGATGATCCGTTTGAAAGCAATTTTTTCCGCTATTTCGTGCTCAATTTCAACAAGCTTGGATTAAAACAGCTTATCACTACGAGTTATAAACCTTCGCCGATTGCTAATACTGAACTTGTGTTGCAACCATCTCTTCTTCCTGACTATGAAGATAAGGTTGTGAGCAAGCCGACAGAATCAAAAGGTAGACCAAAGGTTACTGCAAACAAATTTATTATTAACGAAGTGCACGATGTAGACGACGACGGCGAATTTAATTTGAAAGATGTTGCCAAGCAATTAAAGGCAAACAAAAACAATGAATGGATACCACTCGAAGGCGATGGTGATTTTCGTAGCGAGGAATGTTTGAAGTTATTAAGGCAATCTCATATTGTTGTGACAAATCCACCATTTAGTTTATTCCGTGAGTATGTTAAACAACTTATGGATAATGACAAAAAATTTGTGATTATTGGCAACATGAATGCAATTACTTACAAAGAAATATTTCCATTGATAAAAGACAATAAAGTATGGCTCGGTAATGGTTTTAAAAGAAGTTGCGCTCATTTTTTTAGTCCGTTTAAGAGTGATAGTAAGTGGTTGGAAGAAGAACAGTTTAAGAAACAGGGGATAAAAGTTCCAAAGGGGTTATACATTACGCGTGTAGCGGGAATACATTGGTTTACTAACCTTGAACATGGACGACGTCATCAGCCATTACCGCTGATGTCAATGGAAGAAAATTTTAAATACAGCAAGCATAAAGAAATTAAAGGG
>JBEKGU010000082.1:0-2886 GCA_050012635.1 Candidatus Microgenomates bacterium
AAAAACGATATCCGGGTTACTTCAATTGGCCGATTTATCAGGAAACATTCGATCGATGAAATTCCCCAACTTTGGAACGTTTTACGGGGTGAGATGAGTATTGTCGGCCCCCGACCTTATTTAGCTGAAGAACTTGAAGAGCAACAGGTAAAATTTCCCAATACAGGCATGTTTGTAAAAGAGATGCTTAGAACGAAACCGGGGATAACCGGATTTTGGCAGGTGAGCGGCCGGAGTGATGTAAATTTTGACAAGCGGGTAGAAATGGATGCTTACTACGCAACTAAAAAATCTTTGTGGCTGGATTTATTAGTGCTTATTAAAACTCCTTGGGCAATGCTTTCCGGTAAAGGTGCTGTTTAATTTACAACGCTGACTGTTTCTGCTTTAATTAACATATGGATCAAAATTTAAATATCCCGCAAATCAGCCCGGTGGCAGAAGCTACTGAGGCGACGAATCCTCAACCTGGCACTACCAAATCAGCTGTAGCCCCGGCAGTTAGAACTGCCCCAACGGTACCGCCTCCGCAGAAGAAAGTAAACATTTATCTTATAATTTCCGGAATTTTATTAATACTCGTTTTGGCAACAGTGATCCCAGGTTACTTTGTTTATCAAAGTGCTTTAGGTCTTTATAGCCAGGCTCAAAAATTAGAACAGGTGGTCAAATCACAAAACATTCCTCAAATTAAACCTCAAATTGCAGCTACCAGGAACAAGGTTCAGTCAGTTAAATCCGCTATGGTAGGAATTTCCTGGATGAAAGTTATTCCCTTTGTTGGATCTTATGTTTCGGATGCATCCCACGTATTAAATGCTGCCGATTTGAGTTTACAAGCAGCGGATATCACCCTAACCGCGGTTGAGCCTTATATGTCTATTTTGGGATTTGGAGGAGCAAATAAAGCAGAGGACGGTTTAAAAACTACCCAGGAAAGAATAGATTTTGTAGTCAAGGCTATTCCTGATCTAACCAAAAACTTGGATGATTTATCAAGTAAGTTAAAAGTTGCCGGGGACGAGTTAGATAAAATTGACCCCAACCGCTATCCGGTGGCCTTTAACGGCCACAAAATAAGAGAACCTTTAAAGACGGGACTTGATTTATTTAACGAGGTGGCGAGCAAGATAGAAGAAAGTAAACCCCTTCTCCAGTCAATGCCGTACCTTCTGGGCGTCGATAATCCGCGGACTTATTTAGTTTTATTCCAAAATGATAAGGAATTGAGGCCCACCGGAGGCTTTTTGACGGCATATTCAATTATGAAAGTGGATAAGGCCAAATTTAATCCGGTATCTTCCAATGACATATACAATTTGGATGCCCAATACCAGCCCAGACTTCCGGCGCCGGCACCTTTAGTTAAATATATAAAAGGACCATATATTCTGTCTCAAAACATCCGTTTGCGGGATATGAATTGGTCTCCTGATTTTAAAACTACAATGGATTTGTTCTTGCCGGAGGCAAAGTCAGTCGGAGTGACAGGGATAGACGGTGTAATTGCGGTGGATACACAATTACTGGTTAATTTATTGGATGCGATTGGTCCTATTGGTGTTCCGGGATTTGGGAATTTTAGTACTCAGATTGAACCTAAATGTAATTGTCCTCAGGTAATTTACGAATTAGAAAGTTTTGCAGATGTGGAAGGTCCGATCATTTGGGACCCGGTAACTGGGAAAATAATCTTGAGGCCGCCTAATTCCGATAATCGGAAAAAAATTATTGGTCCCTTGATGAATTCGATAATGGCCAACGCTTTGGGTCAGCCCAAGGATAAATTGCCCAAACTTTTTACGGCTGTATTTAAATCGATTATGGAAAAGCACGTTCTTTTTTACATGAACGATCCGGCGGCTCAGAGCGCGGTTGAGGCTTTTAATTTGGCCGGCCGGATAAAGGAGGTCAGTGGTGAGGATTATTTACACATTAATGACGCTAACTTAGGAGGAAGAAAGTCTAACTTGTATGTTACTCAGGAGGTTGACCAGGAAGTTACCTCCGATAGTGGTGGAGTAACCGATACTTTAACTATCACTTACAAAAATTCTGCCAAGCAGGATGGCTGGCTAAATTCAATTTTGCCCGACTGGATCAGGGTTTACGTGCCTAAAGGCAGTATCCTGATTGCGGCTGAGGGGTTGGATGATAAAGCTGCTCCCTATGAAGAGTTTAATAAAACGGTTTTCGCCGGTTTTTATCAGCTCAGACCCGAGGGAGAATCTAAAATTACTTTTAAATACAAAGTACCCTATAAAGTATCAGGAAATTACAAGATTCTAGTTCAAAAGCAGCCGGGAACCGATGACCCGATGTACACCATAACTTACGGTGGTAAAGAACAGGATTTTACTCTGAATATGGATAAAGAGATAAAATTGTAGAATGATTCCTCATACATATTCGGATGAAGGGATAATTCTAGCCAGGAGGACTTATAGTGAGGCGGATAGAATAATACCGATATACTCCAAGAATTACGGCAAAATAACATTTATTGCCAAGGGAATTAGACGCCCTGAGAGTAAGAAAAGAGGCCATTTAGAAATATTTACCTGTGTGCGTTTTTCTGCTGCAAAGGGAAAGAGTATGGATATTCTCACCGAAGTGGAAACTCTGAATTCATTTGAATTAGTCAGAAATGACTTAAAAAAAGTGTCCTTGGCCTATTATTTTATGGAAGTAATCGGTAAGATTACCCATGACGGCGAGCCGCATTCGGAGATTTACTACTTATTGGTTAAATACTTGAATAGGTTGGAAACGGAACCGAAATTAAAAAGCTTGAGAATGAATTTTATTTCCGAGTTATTGGTTAACTTAGGCTTTTGGCCCCGGGGTAAGATAATAACTGATCCGGATAAATTGCTCGAGGAAGTT
>JBEKGU010000083.1:0-2867 GCA_050012635.1 Candidatus Microgenomates bacterium
CTTCTCATCCGGATTCTAAATTGGTAACCACCACCTCGGTAGAATTTGTGAGTTCGGTAATTACCGCTGACGGATCCGTAACGGCTCAGAATCAGGCAACACTTTCCTTTCAAACGTCAGGCAAATTAGTTTACCTGCCTTTTAAGGAAGGCGACAAAGTATTTGCCGGTCAAACAATTGCCAAACTTGATACTTACGCATTGCAGCGTCAACTTACAGCAGCGCTTAATACTTACCGCGCCACCAGGGATACATTCGAGCAATCACAGGAGAATGCGGGGGACAACATTCTTAAAACTCAAATAAGCCCCACCTATTCAAACGTAAACGGTATAGACAATTCGACCGCGGTTAACCAGGCAATACAGCGGATTGGTGATCAAAGCCAAGCCTCCCTGGATAACTCAGTGGTTAATGTAGAACTGGCTAATTACGCTCTCCAACTTTCAACTCTGACATCCCCCTTGGGGGGTATTATTACCCACGAACCTGTGACTACCCCGGGAATAAATATTACCCCGGCGACCGCATTTACTGTGGCAGATCCGGATTCAATGGTTTTCCGCGCAAATGTCCTAACACAAGATATTTATTACATCTCCGAGGGAAGCACAGTTTCAATTGCGGTGGACGGGATACAAAATAAATTGGATGGTACAGTAGTAAAAATATATCCGTCGAAAGTTACTTTATCAAACGGCAAGTCAGTTTACCAAATTGATATCGAAAGTGACGGATTAAAAAAGCTGGCAAAATTGGATCAGACAGGTACGGCCATCATTAATACCAATTCTGAAAATGTAGCTCTGGTTCCGGCCTGGACAGTACTGGCCGGTAAATATATCTGGATTGACAATAATGGAACACCGGATCTGAGGGAAGTAACTGCCGGAAAAATCCATGGAAACAAAATAGAAATTACCGGCGGACTCACTTCAACCGATAAAATAATCGTCGATCCGAAGTTTATATCCTCCCTTAAATATCAGTTGTTGTAATATGAAAACCATAATTTCTCTATTCAAAAATAAAAGATTTTTAAAAACCGCCGGTGGCGTACTTTTACTAATACTAATTGTAGTTTCGTATGTTTTATTCCAGAAAATGACCGGGAGAATATATATTAATAACTCGCTTATTCAAGCTCCCATTATCACCATCTCCCCAACCCAATCGGGTAATGTTCAGGAGATGGATGTTAAAGAAGGACAAATGGTACAAGAAGGTGACACTTTGGCAGTCGTGGGCTCTGAAACTCTTCGTGCCGACACAGATGGCCTGGTTATATCGGCAAGTGATCTGACAGGATCGATGGTAAACACGACAACGCAACTTATTCAAATGATCCGGCCTGTTAACCTTCGGGTCGCAGGCACAATCGATGAGAATAAAGGCTTAAATAATATCCGGGTCGGACAGGTGGTTTCATTTACCATAGATGCATTGCCGGGCAAAACATTTTGGGGCTATATCGATGAAATTTCCCCCAGCGCCGTTGCCCCTGCGTTTTCATTTTCTACTTCGACCGAGCGCTCCACCCAACAATTTACTGTTTATGCCAAGTTTGATTCATCCGCCTATCCGGCCATTAAAAATGGCATGTCGGCCAAAATGGTAGTTTATACCAAGACACATTAATCAAAGGGGATATGAAAACCCTTTTCCATATTTTTCTCCTTTCAATTCTTGCCGGGGAAATCGTTGCCTTATATTTTGTATCCCGCCCTAAACCCCAGAATAAAGTTTTGGGGGAGGCAGTTGTTTCAACCCCTACGCCATTTTTAACTCCAGTGCCCACACCCATACTAACTCCATCACCCAAACCCACTCCTGTCAAAACTCCGAAACCTACACCAATTCCCCAACCTAAGTTTACCTCCCAACAAATTAATGAATTTATCGATAGATTTTCCGGGCAATATGGCGTCAGCCCTGACGTTATGAGATATATTGCTCTGTGTGAATCGGGTTTTAATCCATCTGCCCAAAACTTGGGTTATGCCGGCCTTTTTCAATTCGATTCCACAACCTGGAAAAACCTAAGACTAAAAATGGGGGAAGATGTAAATATTAATTTGCGTTTTAATGCAGAAGAAGCTGTTCAAACCGCAGCATACGCCATAAGCATCAGCGATAGAGGCATCTGGCCCCACTGCTATCCCTAAACCAATTTATTACTCTTTATCTCCTTGAGGATTTCAGAGGCCAAGGCATCCATTTCTTTTTTAATCAATTTCTCTGCATCATCCCCAATCTTGGCACTCAGGTAATCAAGCAAGCTTTCATCGTGGGGAGCAGCCAGAAACTTATCCATAAACTCCCGATGTTTGTCTTTGGGTAATTTTCTTAAAATCATATCCAAAACTTTGTGATGGATCATTTCGTCTACTATCTGCCATAGCTCTTCCTTTTCTTCTTTAGATTGGGAAACTTTAGCTATCTCTGTTTCTATTTCCTCAAAAACAATTAGTTTGTCGTAAAATAACTTGCTCATAATTAGGATTGGACTAAACTCATTTCGGACATATTTATTTTATTATAATCGACCGGGCCTAAGGGAACCTTGTTGTCCGGATCATCTACAAAAAATACCAGGACCGGGCCTTTTTTATATTTCGGTCCCCCTAAATATTCCATCACTTCGGGGGACCCGCCAAAACTTTTTCCTGTCCAGGCGGCAGGACCTGAATCGGCAATCGCCGCTACCACCGCATTACCATTATCGGTATCTACTATTAAAACTTTTCTATATTTATACCAATTGATTAAATATTTAGCCCGTTCATTCCAATTGGGTAAATAAAGAGTTTGCACCACTGCATACCACTTTTCGGTGTTTATTAAACCGGGAGTTAAATTTTCATAAC
>JBEKGU010000084.1:0-2792 GCA_050012635.1 Candidatus Microgenomates bacterium
GGCAATTTTCCGGCAAACAGAAGCCAGATTTCTCTCCAAATCCCTCACCCCCGCCTCTCTGGTATAGCGGCTGATAATTTCCTTCAGAGCTTCTTTGGCTAATTTAATTTTTTCTCTTTCCAGGCCATGCAGTCTTAATTGTTTAGGCCACAAGAAGGCATCGGCAATTTTGAATTTTTCTTCTTCGGTATAACCCGGAAAAGTAATCACTTCCATTCTGTCTCTTAAGGCCGGAGGAATAGTATCTAAGATATTACCGGTAGCAATAAACATCACTTTGGATAAATCGAAAGGCACTTCCAAATAGTGATCGGAAAATTCCCGGTTCTGTTCCGGGTCCAGGGCTTCTAAAAGGGCTGAGGAAGGGTCCCCGCGAAAATCAATACCGACTTTGTCAATTTCATCCAGCATAAAAACCGGATTGTTGGTTCCGGCATTTTTGACGCCCTGAATAATCCTCCCCGGCAAGGCCCCGATGTAAGTTCGCCTATGGCCTCTGATTTCCGCTTCATCCCGAATTCCGCCCAATGACACTCTGACAAACTTCCGGTTTAGAGCTTCGGCAATTGATTTACCAATCGAAGTTTTTCCTACCCCCGGGGGTCCGATGAAGCAGAGAATGGTCGGCTGATTCTCGCTGACTTTCTTTTTTAACTTATCTTTAAGCTTCATCACCGCCAAAAATTCCAAAATTCTTTCTTTGGCTTTTTCCATACCATAGTGCCGATCGGCCAAAATCTTGGCTGCCTTTTTTATCGATACATTGTTGGGCGTTGATTTACTCCAGGGCATATCTACCAGCCAATCCAAATAATTACGCATATAACCCCCTTCAGGATTATTAGGAGAAAGCTGGCTTAATCTCTTTAATTCTTTTTCGGCCTTCTTTTTTACATCCTCCGGCATTTTGGCATCTTTAATTTTTAATTTGTATTCTCTGATTTCTTCGGTTGTCACTTCCCCATCCTCATTCATTTCCCCTAACTCTTCTTCAATCGTCCGTTTCTTTTCTCTTAACATCGCTTTTCTCATTTGGTCTTCAAAACGTTTTTGAGTTTTAACAGAAATTGTTCTTTCCAGATCCAAAATATTAGTCTCCTTATTTAAATAATCCAAAACTTTGGCCATTCTCTCTTCCAAAGGTAGAATCTCTAAGAGTTCCTGTTTCTGGGGAATTTTAATTTCCAAGAGCGCGGCTATTTGGTCAGTTAATTCAACATCATCTACCTGACCCGATATTAGTCTCATAACGGTCATTACTTCAACCTGCTTGCCTAAATTAACTGCTTTTTTGAAAACTTCTGCCAGTTCCTTTCCCATGGCCTTAGCCTTTTCCGTGTCTTCCTTTTCCATAGAAATTTCAGCGACTTCACCTACTAAAAAGGGTTCGTAAGCAATAATCTTCTTCAAAGTAATTCTGGCTTGTCCGCGAATCAAAGCGTGAATTTCCCCGTTTGTTTGCATCATCTGGGTAATCGTGGCAATGGTACCAATTTTATATAAGTCATCAATATCCGGATTGGCCACTCTCGGATCTCTTTGGGTAAATATGGCAACAACCCGGTCGTCCTGAAAAGCCGAATTGACGGCAATAACTGATTTATTTCTGCCAAATGAAAGAAGTGTATCGGTGTGAGGAAAAACTACCGACCCGCGAATACAAACAATCGGCACCCTTCTGGTTATTTTTGCTGTTTCTGTAGCCATAGATTAGCAGTCTAACAGTTAAACTGCTAAGAGTCAAGAAGTAAAATGTATTCTTCTCAATACGTAGGCAACTAAAATTCCAATCAGTGATCCGACAGTGATATCTATCGGAAAATGAACATTAGCCAACACCCGCCCTACTCCCACAAGCATTGCCCCAATTAAAAACACCAGACCAACTTTTCTATTGTGAAACCAAATTGCCATTGCCAGACCAAATGCGGCGGCTGCATGCCCCGAAGGAAAGGCATTATCAAAAGGTTTAGTTAAAGTATAAATCGGCCCGTTATTAATGTTAAAAGGACGCATACTCGGCAGCAAATTTTTAATCATTTCACTTATACCCCAAGCCACAAAACTGGCCAAAATCGCATGCAATACAACCTCTTTTTTAATTTTAAACTTTAAGGCCCAGAGAATTAACAAAGCCAAATAAAGACACCAAATCAGAATGCTGGCCAAAAAAGTTATCAATAAATCCATATGCCCTTGAATTATGCTAACATATTGATATGAGTAAATCACACTCGGTTATCCACAGTTTTCCCTATGCCATGAGCGGCATAAAAGACACCCTAAAAAAAGAACCCAATTTTAAAATTCAATTAATTTTAGGCGTTTTGGCCATTTTTTTGGGAATAATTCTTTCCATCTCAACTACCGAATGGTTAATTTTAATGATGTCCATATTTTTAGTTTTGGTCTTGGAACTTATTAATACAACTCTGGAAAACCTGGTAGATATTGTTAGCCCGCAAATTCAGGAAAAGGCCAGGGTGGCTAAAGATGTGGCGGCCGGAGGAGTTCTTATGTGTTCTATTTTATCCGTTATTATCGGACTGATTATTTTTCTGCCTAAAGTAATATTGCTAATATCCCGATAATAAAGCAGTAAACCGCAAAATACTTAAACCAGCCTTTTTTGAGGAATTTGATAACCAATCCGATGGCTATTATCCCGGTCAAAAAAGAAAATATCATTCCCACTAAATAGGGGCTCCAGTTGCTTACGCCTGAATAGCCGGAAAGAATCTCCAACAAGTTAGCTCCCAAAACTGCCGGCACTGAAAGTAAAAAGGAAAAGG
>JBEKGU010000085.1:0-2694 GCA_050012635.1 Candidatus Microgenomates bacterium
GTAATTGATGCCAACTCATTAATTTTAAACCGTTGTGTCCCGCCGTAGACTACCACAACCAGACCCTCAATCAACGCCGGCACTGCCCGACCAGTCCTAATGCCACTAATATCAGACACTACCAAATTCAATACTTTTTGCATCTGAAGCCTGATTGAAGATTCATCCATATTAACTGCCTGCCTACGCAGGTAGGTTTAATTCTACACGAAATACTTTTCCTATGCGAATATTTTCTCCGGTTTTAACAATTACTTCTTTTATTAAATCCGCGATTTTTTTACTCGGGTCTTTTATAAACTCCTGTTCCAGAAGATCTTTCTCACCCATAGAGGCCACCTGCATAGCGATATTTTTGCCCAACGTTTCAAAAAGTTCATTTCTGGCTACAAAATCTGTCTCGCAGAGAAGTTCAGCTACTGAAGCTACTTTGCCAGTGTGATGTAAATAAGTGAACAATTTCCCTTGCGCGGTAGCCCTTCCCTCCCTTTTGGTTACTTTGGCAAAACCTTCCCTGGTCAATATTTCCCTAGCCTCAGTTTCATTCCCATTAACTTCTGTTAAAATCTTTTGGACCCTAATTACCGGAGCCCCCGTCTGTTCCCGAAGTTTTCTGATTAAATCAACATTAATTTTTGTCATTTCTTGATCTTTTTCTTTCCTTCAAGGATTGCATTTTTGACCATATTCAAAACATAGGACAAGGCTTTAACAGCATCGTCATTCATAGGAATTGGATAATCAACCAAATCCGGGTCGGCATTGGAATCAACAATGCCCACGACGGGAATTTTGGCTACCACTGCTTCTTTAACGGCCCCAATTTCTTTATGGGTATCAACAACAAATAAAATGTCAGGGAGTTTGGTCAAGGTTGAAATACCCCCAAAAAACCTTTCCAATCGGGCAATTTCTATTTCAATTAATTGCCTCTCCCTTTTTGTATATTTGGCGTAATCGCCGGCTACCAGCGCCGCTTTCATATCAGCCAGCTTTTTGACCGATTTTTTAACCTGATCAAAATTGGAAAAAGTTCCGCCCAACCAGCGTTCGGAAACATAAGGAACACCGGCTTCAACCGCTACCTCAATCGTTTTTTCTTTAGCTTGTTTTTTGGTACCTAAGAGCAGAATAGTTTTACCTTCGGCTGCTGATTTTCTTAAGAATTCCAGAGCTTCCTCCAAAGCGGTTTTGGTTTTAACCAAATCAAAAACATGAACCCCGTCCTGAATACCGTATAAATAAGGAGACATTTTAGGATTCCAACGTCTGGCTTGATGTCCGAAATGGGCACCTGAGTCCAAAAGTTCCTGCAGTGAGACCTTAGTTGTCATAACAGAGGCAATTTTAGCAGAAGGTTCGTGAGTAAACAAGAGATGGTTACCGGACCAACACCTCCGGGAACCAGAGAAAGAAACGAAGCTTTTTCCATTACTTCCTCTGTTTTAACATCCCCTTTTGGAGCTCCTACATCAATTACTACTGCCCCCGCTTTAATATCTTTGGCCCCGATTAATCCCGGATTCCCGGTCGCACTCACCAATAAATCAGCCTCGGCAGTATAATTACTGATATCACGAGTGGCGCCATGTAAAATACTTACTGTGGCTCCTTTGTCTGTCAAAATCATACTCAGGGGCTTGCCCAAAATTTCACTGGCTCCTATAATAACAGCCTTTTTACCTAATAAATCAATCCCGGATTGATTGACCACAATCATGACTGCCCTGACAGTTGCCGGAACAAATCTTGGAGTACCAATAGCTAAAAGACCCAAATTCTCAGGAGTCAGACCATCAATATCTTTCCTAGGGTCAATGGTACAGACAATCTCTGACCAGTCTGAAAACGAAAAATCATTCTTACCTGAAGGCTTCTGGACCAAAATTCCTTGAACCGATTTATCGCTGTTAATTTGTTCTATTAAAGTGATAATTTCGTCTTTAGATTTATCAGTTACATCGTAGTCTGTAAATTTAATCCCTACCGATTCCGCCGCTTGCTTTTTTAATCGCGTGTAGAGTACAGATCCCGGATCCGTAGAGATGTAAATACTAGCCATACATGGAGCTTTTCCAGCACGGGTTAGCTCCGCCACTTTTTGCTTCAACTCCGCTCTTTTAGCTTCAGCATATCCCCTACCATCAAATATTATTGCCGTCATACAGCCCTATTTTACTCCAACGGGAAGCGGGAACAAAGAAGCTTAACTTTTTGGGAGATTTCCTTAAGGAATTTGTCCTTGGGAAGATTGGCGCGGAAAGTTTTCATGAACTCTACCCTATCTGCTTTTTCCACCGGAAGTTTATTATTTTTCTCATGGTCGACAACTTCCAAAATCCAAGAAGCGATGAGTTTTATTTCCTTTTCCTTCATACCCCGGGTAGTTAATCCCGGAGTTCCTAAACGAATTCCTGACGGGAGAAAGGGAGGAGCCGGATCATTTGGAACCGAATTCCTATTAACTATAATTCCCGCGGCCTCAAGTGCTTCAGCCACAACGTTACCGGAAAGTCCAATTGGTCTAAGGTCAACAACCATTAAATGGCACTCCGTTTTTCCCGTAACAATTGTTAAACCACCCGCTTTAAGCTCACCGGCTAAAACTATTGCATTAACCACAATTTGCTTGCCGTATTCTTTAAATTTAGGAGTACCTGCTTCAATCAATGCTTGGGCAATTCCGGCAGTAGT
>JBEKGU010000086.1:0-2685 GCA_050012635.1 Candidatus Microgenomates bacterium
GATAAGGTCTTCGTTATGTGAGAGATTGCCTTCGGCAGAAAAAATTTTAGAAAAGGTAGGCAAAAGAGTGTATGTGGAACCTAAATATGATGGAGTAAGGACCCAGCTCCATGTCTGGAATGGCAATATCAGGATTTTTTCCCGAAATTTGGAAAATACGACCGCTATGTTCCCGGATTTGGTGGCAGCGGCTAAATTAATTAAGGTGGAGAGTGCCATCTTTGATGGGGAAGCCCTGGCATATGACGTCAAAAATGACCGGTTTTTGCCTTTTCAGGAGACTATTCAGAGAAAAAGAAAACACGGTATTGATGCAGCGGTAAAAGATGTTCCCCTCAAACTTTTTCTTTTTGACATTTTGTCCCGTAATGGCAAGAGTCTGTTGAGTACCCCTTTTATGGGAAGAAGAAAGATCTTGGAAGAAACTGTTAAAAATAATAAGTTGATTCAAGTGACCAGGCAGGTGGAAACTGATTCAGCGGATACCATCCGCGATCTGGTTAAAAAATTCCTGACGGAGGGGCTTGAGGGAGCGGTGGTTAAAAAAATGGATGCGCCCTATAAAGCCGGAGCCAGGGGATACCATTGGGTGAAATATAAAAAAACTACCGAAAAAGGAGTAGCTGATACTATTGATTGCCTGGTGATGGGAACTTATAAGGGCAAAGGTAAGAGAACCGGCTTTGGAGTGGGGGCCTTTTTGGTGGGGATTAAAGACGGGGGTAAGTTTAAAACTGTGTCCAAAATTGGCACGGGACTCTCGGACGAACAGTGGAAAGAGCTAAATACCAGAACCAGAAAATTGGGAGTGAGTGTACAGTCTAAGGAATATGAGGTGCCTAAAAATTTAGCCCCTGATAATTGGGTAAAACCGGGATTGGTAGTGGAAATTTTGGCAGATGAGATCACTGTGAGCCCAATTCATGCGGCCAGCTTGGCTTTAAGATTTCCGCGGTTAATTAAGTTTCGGGATGACAAAAATCCTGATCAAACTACCACCTTGAAAGAACTTGAGAATCTCTTCAAAATGCAGAAAGTTTAGCCTTCACACACCCGGTGTGTGATGCCTGGGAATATTAACAGTTGCCTTCCAGAACTACTTTCCCGCGCGTGTAATGAAATGAAATCTCTTCAAGGTGATCGAAAAAACCGATCTCACCCAGTAAAGCAATTCCGTTTTCTGGGAGTTGTTCAGTAAAAATAACCGGAGTATCAAAACAAATATTTTCTCCCTTATTAAAAATTTTTAAATTAACCACAGCCATATATCCTTTTAAAGTTAATCTTTTATTTCCAACACCGCTGAAAATAATAGGTTTTTCCATATTTAGTTTAAGTCCTAAAGCTTCAGCTATCCCTATATGAATCAAATTAAAATCTGCACCAGAATCAATCAGTGCGGGGGTATTTATAGCCTTTTCATTAACACATAAGCGTATCGGTACCACAGGTCTTTTATGTTTACCAATCTGTATATAGTCGAATTTTAATCTAGTCATCCAATGTAGGCATTCAGATTAGAAGGTACTTTGAAAAGATTGGGAATTTCATAGCCCAAATCTTTTGCTTTTTTGTAAACCACTTTTGCACTGGATCCAGAGGCTACGACTTTATTAAATCCATCACTCATTGCAACCCATTTACCTTTATATTTTTTGTATATCGGGGTGAAATCTTTAGTCATATTTTTATTATACCAGAACTAAAAAATAGTCTGGTATTTTTCGACTCTAATACCGGAGAAGTCCTTAGTTTCCACCAATTTGCCTTTAGTTTTGGCCCAGGTTTCGGCATTGACCGTATAAATTGGGGGAATACGGGGGGACTGGTCAATTATTAGATAAATAATTTTTTCTTGGCCTGAGGCTTTAGGAAGAACATTATATGGCGGCAGTTGGTCGCCGCCGGCAAAGCCGGGTAAGTAGCCATATTTGGAACTGTACCAGCGGTAATTCCAGGCCCAGACGGCGTTGATATAGAGAGGATTAGTCACGGTGTTAATGGCAAACATTTGCCCTCCGGAGCTTTTATACGTATAGTCCATAACATCTATTTGTTGGGAAAGAACGGCCGCATTGTCCGGTCCCAATATAGTTTGACCTTTGCCGTAATCGTTTTTAATGGCCAATAAATTAGCATAAATAATTAGTCCGACTATGGGGATAATTAACAGCCTGGGCCTGATTTTACTGATCAGATATGATCCCATAATAATGACAGAGGCCGGGCGGCCGATCAAAAACCAGGGGGCATCATGAGTGCCTAAAAGGAGCATGATGATCGGAGAGAAGAAAATCAAAAGCAGGAAGAGATTTCTTTTAACCAGGCCCCGGTTTTTATGTTTGAAGATCGTTTCCCCAATAATATATAGAGTTGCTGCTACTCCCAAAATTAGCCCAAAATTATGATATTGAGGCCAAAAATTAAGATGAAACGCTTCCCACTTATGCTCCAGAAAATTAGTTATCAAATCAATAAATCCGCCGTGTTTCCCCCCGACAAATGTTCCGGCTGTAAGAATGCTTTTAATGCCGGCAAAACGAAGCTTGATTTCGGTGGCTATCATAGTAGATAGGGATAGAAATAGAGTGAATAGGCAATAGGCACTAGTTCTGAGATTGGGGAGTTTGGGACGCAGAATTAGCCAGGCGATAATAAAAGTGGGGATGAGATAGATAAAGAATA
>JBEKGU010000087.1:0-2653 GCA_050012635.1 Candidatus Microgenomates bacterium
ATATTCCTCTCTCAACTTCAAGAGAAAATATAAACCAAGGGTGCTTTTTCTTTGGCTTCCTCTCTTAAGTTCTCTTAATTCTCTTGTCAGATCTATTTCTAATTTCGGTTCCTCCTTAATTCCATCGACGCTAACAATAATATTCGTCAGACCCGCCTCCACCAATTTCTGTCTTAAATCATCATTTTTGAGAAGAGGAATTCCACTGGATACAAATAATGTTTTAACTTCTGGAATTTCTTTGTTTATAAAACCTACCAGACTTTCAACACCTTTTTTAGCAGCCGGCTCCCCGCCAATTAAGGCAATCAATTTTATACCCATAACCTCATATAAAAACTTCACTGCATCTTGCCATTGTTCTATCGGAAGTTCTCTTGATAACAAACCCCTATTTTGCTCAGCAGACATTGATGTATAAGAACAATAACGGCACCTTTCTGAACAAACTTCACTTATAAAAATCTGTGCCTGTTTCGGGTAGTATACTTGAGGTTCTCTTTCCATTTTTTGATTCAGGTCAAAAAAAAAGAGCCTTGCGGCTCTTTAATTAATAACAGGTAATTTCTTACCAGCAGGTTTCTTCCTAAAAATCATACTGTTGTTAACTCTAAATATATTAAATATTTCTGTCAAGAAGCAAAATAGCTAGTCTCCCCGGAGGATCATGGCGTCGAGAATCTTTTTGAGGGCCACCACACTGGCAGCTTTTTTATAACTGATTTTCTTGGCAATTTTAACGATTTCAATATCTTTATAAGCATTTATAATTATCTCTTTAAGCCTTTTAAAAACTTCGTCCTTAGTCCAATAATACCCTTGTAAATTTTGGGCCCATTCAAAATAGGAAACCGTCACCCCACCGGAGTTGCATAAAATATCCGGCAAGAGATCAATCTTTTTCTGTTCTAATATTTCAATTGCTTCTGCTGAAGTAGGTCCATTGGCCATTTCCAAAACCGTTTTAGCCTTTATTTTACCGGCATTTTCAATGTTAATCACATTCTCCAAGGCTGCCGGTACCAAAATGTCAACCGGCAATTGTAACAACTCTTCGTTGGAAAGAGTTTTCTTCTGTTTTTTTAAATCGGAGAGATCCTCTATCTTCAACCCTTTGGGGTTATAAACTGCTCCGGTTGAATCTGAAACAGCAACTACTTTAAATCCTCGGGAAATAGCCAACCGGGTAAACCAAAAACCCACATTGCCAAAGCCCTGAACGGCTAATTTGGTTTTCCCCGGAACCAACTTTCTATTCTTAGCGTATTGTTCCAAAACGTAAACTCCCCCCATACCTGTGGCTTCAGTTCTACCTAATGAACCACCCAGGATAACCGGTTTGCCAGTAAAAGCCGCTGGGGATAAATGGCCCACTGTTTTCTCGTAAGCATCCAGCATCCAAGCCATAGTTTGATCATCAGTATTCACATCCGGAGCCGGAACGTCCAACCACGGACCAATGTAGGAACTAAACGCTTTGGCGTAAGCCTTGGATAACCTCTGTAATTCATTTTTGGATAAGACTGCCGGATCAACCTGAATACCTCCCTTAGATCCTCCATAAGGAATTCCGGCAACCGCGGTTTTTAAACTCATTAATATCGAAAGGGCTTTAACTTCGTCTTCAGACACCTGAGGATGAAATCTGATTCCACCTTTATATGGACCGCGGGCACTATTATGCTGGGACCTAAAAGCTAAAAAGCTTTTCTTCCGGCCATTATCCAATTTAATGGTTAAGGTTTTCTTAATTATCCGATCAGGTATCGTAACTTTGGAAAAAGCTTGAGCAAATAATTTTTTATCTTGGTAATCTGCCTCCAGAAGTTCCTTTATGGCCACCATTTGCTCAACCACACCTTTGTACATTGAGGTCATAGCCCTTTTTTAACCTCGCTAAACGCGAGTAAAGCCTGGTCCAAGTGTTTCCTGGTGTGGGCAGCCGATATCATCACTCTGATTCTGGCTTTCCCCATAGGAACAGTGGGATAGCACAGGGCCACTGCAAAAATCCCTTTCTCAAAAAGTTTTCTACTGAATTCCACCGCCAATTTTTCATCCATCAACATTACCGGCACAATCGGGGTAACGCTATGGCCCACATCAAAACCTAATTTTTTCATTCTATTTTTGAAATATTCAGCATTGGCCCACATCTTTTTAACCAGGGCATCAGACTTTTTCAAGATATCAACTGCGGCAATACAGGAAGCAATGTCGGCGGGAGACAGGGAAGTGGAAAAAAGGAACGGCCTGGCTTTTTGCCTTAGCCAATCAACTATGATTTTCTTTCCTGCCACAAATCCTCCCACCACCCCAAAAGCTTTACTTAAAGTTCCCACCTCGATATCAAATTGGCCATGAAGATGGTAATGGTCAACTATACCCCGACCGCTCTTCCCCAGAACTCCCTCTCCATGGGCATCATCAACCATTGTCAAACAATCATATTTGGTGGCAATCTTAACAATGCCGGGCAGGTTAGAAATATCTCCGTCCATACTGAAAACCCCATCGGTAACAATCAACTTCTTGGCTACTTTAGAATTCTCTTTAACCAGTTTCTCCAACTCAACTAAGTTGTTATGCGGATACCTGACAACTGTGGCTTTTGAAAGACGGCAACCGTCAATAATACTGGCGTGGTTTAGCT
>JBEKGU010000088.1:0-2557 GCA_050012635.1 Candidatus Microgenomates bacterium
AGTGGCAGCAGCGACAACTCTGGTAGGACCGCACAGGGACGATTTTTCCATAAAAGACCAAGAGCGAGATTTGGCAACTTATGGTAGCAGGGGGGAACAAAGGATGGGGGTATTGTGGTTAAAAATGGCGGAATTAGCCTTTGTGGAAGATGAAACCGGTGAGCGCCCGGTATTAATTTTGGATGATATTTTTTCCGAACTGGATCATGAGCACCGGCAGATAGTAATGAAAATTGTGGGCGAGCAGCAAACAATTATCACTACCGCCGATCCGCATTATATTGAGGCCATTAAGAAGGTTGAAATAATAAAATTGGAAGATTAAAATCGGGTTATGGCAGAGATACCTGGACGGGGAAGAAGACCCGGGAGTACAACGCAATATCATAGTGAGGTAAAGTATTCAACACTGGAATTGAAAAAAAGACTCAGTAATGACAAACATGGTAAATCTACTGAGGAAACACCGACTCTGGGAGGAGTCACTGCCGAACAATTGGATAAAAGTGCTCAAAAGGGTACAGCTGGGATAGAAAGAAGCCAAACTACTCACGATAAAGAATAATAACTCCTTTAATCTCCGCAGGATTTGCGGTAAACTGGTATAAATGTACGTTCCCAAGTACCGGATAACTAATACCATTCTCAAATATATCGGGGCCATCGAAGCGGCCAAAGATGTAATTGAAAATGCTCCTCTGGTGCCCTCCTACACCAAAGAATTTCAATCAGATGCGATTGTGCGGACCATTTACCACGGTACCCATATTGAAGGTAATGACTTAACCCTGATGCAAACCAAAAAAGTTTTAGAGGGTGAAGATGTTTACGGCCGGGCCAGAGATATCCAGGAAGTCATTAATTACCGGAATGCCACTCAATTGGTTGAAGAGCTGGCTTATAGGCGTGGAGGGTACAGCCCGGACATGCTTACTGAGATTCAGAAACTGACAGTTTATAAAATAGTTCCTGAAGAAAAAATCGGCGTTTTTCGCACAACTCAGGTAGTGATTAAGGAAGAAGGCAGCGGCAAGATTATTTTGGAACCCCCGCCCTTTGCCGAAGTGCCATATTTAATTGAAGATTTTTTTGCCTGGCTGAATTCTCCTGAGGCGGGGGATGTCCACCCGATCTTAAAAGCGGGAATTGCCCATTATATTTTAGTCGCGGTTCATCCCTTCATTGAAGGCAATGGCCGGACGGTGAGGGCTTTTACAAATTTACTCTTAATGAAAGAGGGCTATGACATTAAAAGATTTTTTTCTCTGGAGGAACATTTTGATGCTAATCTGGCTTCTTATTATGCGGCTTTTGGGGAAGTGGATAAACAGTCAAAGATTATAGGCTTGAGGGATATGACTCCCTGGCTGGAATATTTTACCCAGGTAGTGGCCATTGAACTGACCAAAATTAAAGAAAAGATCAGAAAAATCTCCATTGATATGCGTTTTAAGACCAGAGTCGGCCAGCAAGTACCATTAACTGAAAGACAGATGAGTCTAATCGAATATATATCAGACCAAGGGTCAGTATCCATGCAGGAGTTGAAACAGCTCTTGCCCATGATTTCTGAGGACACGGTCTTAAGAGACTTACAGGATATGCAGACGAAGGGTATAATTAAAAAAGAGGGAAGCACTAAAGCTTCGCGATATATCATCGCGAACAGATAAAAATATGTCTGCCACTGACCCACAGTTTATGTATATTATGCTGATTTTACCCAGCTTATTTGGCTTGACTTTGGTGGGGGAGGGCATTTATAAAGTTACTCACGAAGAAAATAGCGGCTTCTTAAGCCTCGTTTTTGGTTTTATGTTTATTGGCATGGTGGTGTTTGCATATTTCTTTTTTTCTTCTTACGTTGGCCATAGGGTATAATAGGGAACTATGGAATTTTGCGATCTGGCAGTTTACCTCTCCAAACTGGAAAAGACCTCTTCCCGAAATGAAATCACCGCAATTTTAGCTGAACTTTTTAAGAAAACAACACCTGCCGAAATTGATAAAACAGTTTATTTAGTTTTGGGACAGTTGGCTCCTAACTATGAGGGCTTGGTACTAAACCTGGCTGAAAAGATGGTAATCAGAATTCTTGCGCAAGCCTATGACAAAGATATTTCTTCCGTAACTAGTTTATACAAAAGCGTGGGCGATCTCGGTAGTGTAGCGCAAGAATTAGGCATTAGGCACAAGGGACTAGGGACTAGCCAAACTATTTCTGATGTTTTCCAAACACTAATCGATGTTGCCAAAGATAATGGAGCAAAGAGTCAAGAACGGAAAGTGGACAAGATGGCTGATCTTCTCAGAAAAGTTGATCCCTTAAGTGCCAGGTATATTGCGCGGATTCCGGTGGGAAAATTGCGTTTGGGATTTTCCGATATGACTATTTTGGATGCCCTGTCCTTTATGCTTCGAGGTGATAAATCTGCCCGCCCCGAAATTGAGGCGGCCTTTAACGTTAATGTTGATCCGGGGAGAATCGCTAAACTGGTCAAAGAAAGGGGACTGGCCGGGGTTAAAGATATTGTGCCGGTGGCCGGGATTCCGATAA
>JBEKGU010000089.1:0-2509 GCA_050012635.1 Candidatus Microgenomates bacterium
CCAAAACATTTATAAATTTGGAGTTCCGGAGAAACCATAAACGAAGGGGTTTTTTCGCCGTGGAAAGGGCAATTGGCTTTATAATTCCGTCCGGCTTTTTTAAGGGTAATATACCCCGAAATAAGCGAGACTATATCTGTCTTTTGCTTGACTTCATCCACTTGGTCTGCCATTTCTCTCGCATTTTACCACAACGACCGAAGGAAATAAGAAGAAAGCGGAGGAGGCGGGACTCGAACCCGCGAGGGCTTACGCCCGCACGCTTTCCAAGCGTGTACCATAGCCGCTAGGTGACTCCTCCAATTCTTGCAATTATACCAGAAGCTGAAATGCCTTATCTAAAATTTGCTTTTCGTGAGAGAAGGAAAGTAACTTTCTGGCCTCGTTAAATTCCAGCCACTTAACTTCCGATGTTTCCTCATCATATCCTTCCGGCAAATCTGCCTGCCACTGCATTAGATAAAATGTCACAAATTTCATTACCTTGCCTTCCGGCAAATTCAAAAAATACACACTGGTACCAATTTTATTAATAATTTTAGCTGCCACCCCACCCTCTTCCGATACTTCTCTGAGGGCCGCTTTTTGCAGCGACTCTTCATCCGCTTTTACCCGTCCACTAGCCATCGGCCCGGGAATTTCGTGACTGGCATTATCAATCCAACCTTTGGGGAACCTCCAAATGGGGTTGGGAAAAACATCGCTGGGAGCCGATTGAGTGACTAACCACAAAATTTTATCTTGTTCCTTTTTGTAAACAGCGCCACCTGAGGAAAACTGCCTTAGTGTTTTTTGCCGTGGATTTTTTCCCATTCTTTTAATACATCCCTGCCCTGCCTGAGCATATCTTTTTCTCTTTTCAAATTAAGAACTTTCAGGGCCTTGCCATATTCCAACCACTTAAAAAACGGAAAACCCAGCATTTCCCCGGCTGATTTTTGCATCATCAAGTAATAGAAATACTTTTGGGTAACTATCCGGCCCCCGAGAGATATCACACCCGAAGATCTGCCGGCTTCTTCTAATACTTTGGCATTAATTCCTGACAATTCTCCGGTAAGTCTTAAAACTGCCCTAACTGAAGATTCACCCTTCCTGACCGTCACCTTAGGCAGCTCCCATTTTTCGTCCGCGGTTTGCTTTACAACCAAGAAATATCTCTTTCCCCGATTATCTTTAAACAAAACTACTCCCCCAACTAGAACCGTATTACTATTTTTTTGCATCCCCATTAGGCATATTTTACCGCAAAATGGGGGAAATTAGAATAGGTGCCCCTGACGAGATTCGAACTCGTATTTTCGGCTTCGTAGGCCGATACTCTATCCAGTTAAGTTACAAGGGCCCTTCGACAAGCTCAGGGTAAACTAGCGGAGGATGAGGGAGTCGAACCCACCGACCACTTACATGGTCATGGTTTAGCGAACCATTGCCTTAGCCGCTCGGCATATCCTCCTTACCAGCTCGATTATACCAGTTTAGTTCCCATTGGGGTATAATTGGCTTTATATGCCAGCAGCTGCCGCGAGTCAGTCTAGCACCTTACCAATTCCGGAAAAGGATCTCTTGAGTTGGATCGCCCCAGCCAGACCTTTTAAAAGGCGGGGCAGGGAGTTTTATATCACGGTCATCTCAATTGCCGCCATCGCCGGACTGGTTATTTTCCTGGCTGAGGGAATGATGCCGGTAATTCTGATTATCTCCCTGATTTTTCTGTTTTATATTTTAAACACTGTAGAGCCGGAAAATTTGGAGTATAAATTGACCGATCAGGGGATTAAAATTGCCGGGGTCAGAACCGATTGGCAATTTACCAGAAGATTTTGGTTTACAACGAGACTGGGGACGGAACTTTTAGTAGTGGAGACCGCTATAGTTCCCGGGAGATTGGAACTGGTCATTAAACCGGAGATGAAAGAAGAAATTAAAAAAGTAATGTTAATTTACATTGTTGAAGAAGAAGCCCCACCCTCAACACTTGACAGATTATCAAGCTGGTTTGCGAGGAAACTGCCTCAGAATTAGCTGCATGCTCGCAGACTCGCGCCCATAGCTTAATGGATAAAGTAGAAGCTTGCGGAGCTTTTGATCCCAGTTCGACTCTGGGTGGGCGCACAAAAATTAGGAGGATGGGCGGGACGGCAACGCGTTGGTTTCGAAAACCAATGTCCTTTTGGACTAACAAGTTCGACTCTTGTATCCTCCGCTTGTTTACTATCTTTTCCTTCTTATTATTTTCCCTTAAGGGTTTTTTCACCCTTGATCCTGATTTTGGCTGGCACCTCAAAATGGGGCAACTGATAACTTCCTCCGGAATTCCGGCTACCGATCCATTCTCCTATACCATGGCCAATTTCCCCTTTGTGGACCACGAGTGGCTATCCAATATTTATATTTATTTTCTATACAATCACATAGGCCAATTAGGTTTGGCTTTAATTTTTGGTGTTATGGCCACAGCAAGTTTAGTAATTTGTTTACCTAAGAAAAGTCAACCAATTATTAAATA